>JAUIIF010000084.1 GCA_030431945.1 Bacteroidia bacterium
TTCCCCGAACCGTTGGGCCCGACGATACCGATGACGTCTTCATCAAAGTTGACGATCGTCTGGTTGGCGAAGCTCTTGAAGCCCTTGATTTCTAATTGGCGTAAGCGCATAGGGGGCGAAGGTAGGGTGCAATTTGATTTGGTGGTATTTTAGCGGCCAGTAGTTTTCCCGCGATTTCCACAGGGTTTTACACATCAACAGCACCTGATCGGGGGCGGGGACGCAGGTGCAAAGCGAAGGACCAAAAGCAAGCGCGGAGGGCTCACATCGCCCCGGCGCGCCCTACCCTTCCCTGCACCTGCGTTCGCGCAAAAAAAAACAATCAATTATTCGGAATAAATGCACCCTCGGGCAAACATCGGCGTCAAATAATCGCTATACCTACCAGCCGGATGCCGTATCTTGTTGATGCTTCGTCACAGGCTTTCTACCCAGCTAACCACTATTAAATGCTTTCCAGACTATTTTCGCTGCTCCCCGTCCTGCTCTTTCTCGTTCCCCTTTCGGCACAAACGGACCTGGCGGCCGTGATTGCAAAATACAAGGAAGATCCCCGCGGTCCGTACCGCGACATCCGCTGGTTTTGCCACAGCGGCGATAATATTTCGCCGATTGACGGGACCTGTCCTTACGAACACGAGGAGAATTTCCAGCACGCCCGCTACAAGGATGAAGTAAAGGAGCTGGGGCGAACGAACCATATTTTTCTCGGGCAAATCCTCACGAACACCGATAAGCAGGCCTTCTGGGATGCGGACCAGGACCACAGCCGCATGAAGCAGTACCAGTTGGGCAACTACCTGGCCGCGATTGATGACGGCTGGGTGCTGCGTAAAGCCCAGTATTACCGGGGGGCTTTTCAGGTAGAGGATGAGATGTCCTGGGGCCGCGATTACCTGAACTGGGTGATGGGTAAGGAACAGGCGCTGAAGGAGAACTTTTACCTGATCCGGCAAGCGGTTCGCGACATCCCCCACCGTAAGGACGATGACCTGACCCAGAAGATTCGTAACGACTCTAAGTCCATCTCGGAGAAGTTCCCGAAATTCATGAACCTGCGGATTAAAATTCACGGCCAGCCCGAAGGCAAGGACGCAGAAGCCGTCGCCCAGTTCCTGGAAGCTAACCGGGTGGAACTGGAAAAGAAAACCCTGGTCCCCGCCATGAAGGAACTGGAGCGGGACATCCGCACCGCCTACGTTGATCGTGACCTCGTGGCGGACATTGCCGAAATCAACGCCACGATCCCGGAAAACAACCAGCTGAAGGAAAAGATAAAGACCTTCACCCTCCAGCACGCTATGGACAGCGAAAATCCTAATCAGGACACCGAAGACCGGCTGACTGCTGCCGCTGACCTGATGTGGACCATCCGCACCGGTCTTATGGCCGAGAGCCCGTACTACCGGCTGGAAGCCATGGACATCAGCATTGCCCTGGAACGGCTCATCTTCAATACCGCCCAGTACTGGGAACCCGCCGATGCCAGGGAGCTGATGGAGAAAATCTGTTACCTCGGAGAAGCCGCCGCCGGTGCCGGCTACGTGGAAGAGTGGGAATGGCAGGAAGCACAGGTACAATTGGCGGACCTGAATTACGAGCTCGTCTGGCCCGTCCAGGCCAACGATTACCTCGACGCCGCCCGCCGCTTCGTGGAATGGGGCGTGAGTACCAACCGGGGCACCTACGGAGAAATCGTGGACCGCTACGCAGAGTTTGAACCCAAGTCTCACGGTTTCCTGGACGATCGCATCCGGGGGTCAGTCCTACTGCCCCTGGGCAACGCCGTCGGGAGGCTCGGCGACTGGATCGCCGAAGCTGGCAACCTACGCAATGATTTTCTGGACGTCCCCAACCAGGGCTCCCTCCGGGGGTTGAACCCCGGGTACGCCAGTGGCCGCCTGCACGTGGTGGAGGGTAACCCGGACGATACGGAGGTAAACCCTACCGACATCTACGTCTTTGCGACCCCGCCCGCCGATCTGAAACCCGTAGGCGGAATTGCAACCGTTAACGAAGGCAATATGGTCAGTCACGTACAGCTGCTGGCCCGAAACCTCGGCATCCCCAATGCAGTGCTGACCGACGAACAGTTTGCCGCCCTGAAACGGTACGACGGCGGCCAGGTGTTCTACGCCGTCTCCAACCGCGGAACCGTAATCATGAAGCCGGCGACGGCCATGACGGAGGAGGAGCAAGCGTTGTTTTCCGTGAAGGAAAGGATCAATCAACGGGTAACCGTACCAACGGATCAGCTCCGTCTTGACGTCAACCGGGTGCTCAACATGCGGGAGATAAGAAGTAAGGACTCCGGCAAGCTGGCCGGCCCCAAAGCTGCTAACCTCGGGCAGTTAAAAGCGCTGTTCCCGGACAATGTCGTTGAAGGCCTGGTTATCCCCTTCGGTATTTTCCGTGATCACCTCAACCAGCCGATGCCCGGGCAACAGGGAGAAACTTACTGGGAATTTCTGAACAACCGCTTTGCCACCGCCCGGCAAATGGAGGCGAATGGGGACAGCGACGAAGCGGTTGAAACCTACTCCCTGACGCAACTGGCAACCTTGCGGGAAGCCATCGGTAACATCACCATCCAGCCGGAATTGGTTACTGCGCTACGCGATAGTTTCCAGGCAGTCTTCGGGCAGCCCCTGGGCAAAGCTCCCGTCTTCCTGCGTTCCGATACGAACATGGAGGACCTGGCGGACTTCACCGGGGCGGGGCTGAACAAAACGGTCTTCAACGTGGTCGACGAAGCAAAAATCCTGGCAGGCATCAAGGAAGTTTGGGCCAGCCCCTACACCGAACGCAGTTATAAGTGGCGGCAGCGCCTGTTGCTTAACCCCGAGAATGTCTTTCCCAGTATCCTCATTATTCCCAGCGTTGATGTGGAGTACTCCGGGGTAATGATTACCAAAGGCGTAAGCTCCGGCCGGGAAGACGACGTGACGGTTGCCTTCAGCCGCGGCGCCGGTGGCGCTGTAGACGGACAGGCCGCAGAAGCCTACCTCCTGGATAAGTTCGGCGGCACCACCCTGCTCAGTCCCGCCCGGGAGCGCCTTCACCGGCGGCTGCCCGTTACCGGCGGCTCCGTGATGTTACCTGCCAGCTTTAACCAACGGATCTTAAGTCCTAAGAACCTCAAAGACTTACGTGCACTGGCCGAAAAAGTCGAAAACATCATGCCGGAAGCTTCCGGAGCTGCGACTAACGGTCCGTGGGACGTTGAGCTGGGCTTCCTGGATGACAAAATCTGGTTATTCCAGATTCGGCCCTTCGTAGAGAACAAAAAGGCCCAGGCATCCGGTTACCTGGAAAGTATCAGTCCGCAACAGCGGGATGATGTTTACTACAACCTTTCGGTTTCATTATGATCAACGGCTCCATGAGACATTTTTTATACAGCATCAGCTTCCTGGCCATTCTATTCGTTGTTTTGTTCCCCTGGCAAAGCGTAGAAAGCTACCCGGTCATTGGCGGCGTAGAAAAAACCGGCATTCGCCGGTTAGTCCGCCTGCAACGCATGGATTCAACGGCCCTGGTAAAAACCCTGCCTTACGGTGCCCGTTATTCCCTGCCCTACGTCCGGCTTAACCTGATGGGCCGGCCCATTGACTCCAACCTGATCCCCACGGATCCTTCGCTGGAGCAGGAACTGGAAAAACTTATCCCCAACGGTGGCCGGGCTTACTCCCTGGCGATCATGGACATTACCCCCGGCCGGGAGCCCCGCTACATCGAGCGTAACGCCACGGCCGGCTACCAACCCGGTAGTGTCGGCAAATTGGCGGTGGTTACCGCCCTGATGTGTGAACTGGAAAACGTGTACGTCGACAGCGTTCAGCACCGCTGGAACCTGCTGCGCAACCGGGTCGTCCGGGGCGGCCCCTTTGCCGTATACGATCACCACACCATTCCTGAATACGATCCGGAAACCGAACGGTACAGCCGCCCCCGCGTAAACCAGCAGCACGAGTTCACGCTCTATGAATGGATTGACCACATGCTCTCCGTATCCAACAACGGTGCGGCCAGCGTAGTGTGGCGGGAAGCTATTCTGATGCGGGTATTCGGCGCCAGGTACCCTGAGCTAAGCCGGGAGGAAGCGGAGGCTTATTTTAAAGAAACCCCGCGGGGGGAGCTGCGGGACCTTTCCAAAAGCGTGATCAGTGAGCCGTTGCGCCACCTGGGAATTGGTGCCGATGAGTTCCGTGTCGGTACCATGTTCACCCGTGGGGCAAGTGCGATCGTGCCGCCGGAAGGCGGCAGTACCGGTTCGCCCCGTGGCCTGATGAAGTGGTTGACGGCCCTGGAGTCCGGCAGAATTATTGACGCCCCCTCCAGCCTGGAGATCAAACGACTGATGTACATGACGGACCGCCGGATCCGTTACGCGCACGCGCCCGTTCTGGACAGTGCCGCCGTCTACTTCAAATCGGGTTCTCTCTACGGCTGCCTGCCGGGCACCAGCTGCGCCAAGTACAAAGGCAACCGGATGAACTACATGAACTCCGTTTGTATCGTGGAACAACCCGATGGCACCCGTTACCTGGTGGCCCTGATGACCAACGTCCTGAGCCGGAACTCTGCGTACGACCACCAGCTGCTGGCCACGCGGATCGACCGGCTGTTACGCGAAGCCGGCCCCGGGGAGGAGCCCAAGGAATCTGATGGTACCGGGGAGTAACGTCTTCGTTACCGGCCTAAAGCACTTCCTTGAGGATACGATCAAAAGCCTTTCCGGCCATGTCGCGGATACGCTTGTCGCGTGACTCCAGTTGCCGGGCCAGCAGCGGCATGTAGCGTTCCTCCTGGATGTACCCGATCAGGTAGATGCTGGCCAGCTTGAGGCGTACGTCTTTCCCCCGCAGAATGCGCTTCAGGTTCTGAAATTGCTGATCGGCCAGGGCTTGCGCGTCCTTTTGGATAATCCCCTGCCCCAGGTCCGTCATACGCACACTCCGCTCCACGAGGGGGATCAACAGGCGCTTCAGGTTGTTTTCAAGCAGGATGTCTAAAAATTCCAGGGCATTGATTTTTTCCTGTTGGTCGGAGGCTTGCAGACCGCGAAAGATGGGAATGATGTCCTCCGGTTTATAACGCAGGCCCAGCAGGCGGAAAAGGCGATCGAGGTTGCCGTCCTGGCGTTGGCGCAACAGGTTGAGCAAACCTTTACGGGCCTGAATGAGTTTTTCCGACCCTTCTTCGCGCAGCTGCAGTTCTGACTCAAGGGTTTCAATGGTTAGCTGGTAAGTGCGTGCTTCGGCCAGAATGTGCCGGAAGATGCGCTTGGTGGGCATGGTCAACAGCGGAAAGTCCCGCTTCATGGCGTTGAGCGCCTTGAGGGTTTCCAACCGGAGTTCCAGGTCTTCCGGGTGGTAGCGTTCAATCATGGCGAACAACAGTTCAACGGTTTGCTGGCTGTTGATCTGTTCCAGCACCTGCGGCAGCCGGCGGATGTCTTCCAGATCAATTAATTTTTTACGCAGGAAATCGGGGAGTACATTGACCAGTCCCAGGTCGTACTGTACGAGAGCAGACTTGGCGTGGGGCCGGAATGGTGCCTCGGAAAGAAAATCGATGAGCCGCAGCAGGTACCTCTCATCCAGGCGCTCGCCGGCGGCAAGAATGGCCATACGCACCACCTCAGGGTCCTTATTTTCCAGTTCCCCCATGATGTAGTCGTGCCCCAGGGAGGAACCGGAGCGCCCCGCTGCCGCCAGCAGTTTACGGCGCCAGGCCGCAGCCTCCTTTTCTTCCAGGGTGGGTAAGGCGGCTACTCTTTTCCTGAATTCTGCTTCCAGGCGCCAAAACTGACGCATTTCCTCATTGTTCCTGGTCTCCACCAACAACTGGACCAGGGCCGTACCCGCAACCCCCGCAGCGGGGTCCTTGAGTTGCTCACGAATCAGCTCGGTCGTTTCCTCTAAGTAGTGCGCGATACAAAACTCCAGGGCGGCGTTACGGACGACAACCTCTTCTTCCTTCAGCAAGGGAATCACCACCGGCAGAATATCGGGTGCAGTATCCCGTAAACTGAGGCTGCGCAATGCGCGGGCCCGCACTTCCGCATCCTCGTGTGATAAAAGCTCCTTAATGGGTTGCAGGAAACGCTCTTCCCTGAGGTCTTCTGCTCTTTCCAGTACGTAGAGCAGTTGCTGGTCGTCCTCGTCCATCCGCGCATCCTCCAGGACGCGGAGAAAACCTTCCAGTACCTCCTTATGTCTCGACTTAAGGCGCTGGGGGCGTCGCCGGGGGCGGAGATGACGGAGCTGGTCCCGAAAAGCATCCAGGTATTCCTCCCGCACCAACAGGACACACACCAGCCAACCGATGGCAAAAATCAATACCGGAATACTGATGCCGGAGATGGTCACCCCGAGCACATCCACCAGGAGCAGGAGCAGCAAGCCACCCAGGCCACCGGCTACGGAGTCGATTAAAACGTCGATGTACGTTTTGATTTTCGCCTTTACGGCGGTACTGACCGGCAGGAAGAGCATTTCCACTCCCGCACGGTGCAGGCTTTGTTTCAGGCTTCCGTCCAGCAGGCGGTTGAAGATCGCGGCATTGAGCCCGGGCATCAGGAACATGGTAATTGCGCCCATACTCAGGCCCACCGGCAGGAAAAGCAGTGCCCCGCTGACCCCCAGGCGCTGGACGACCCGCTGGGTAATCAGCAGCTGAATCAATAACCCGATTACGTTGAAAGTGGAGAACCAGAAGCCGAAAAAGGAGGTGAGCCGATCTTCGTCCGCAAAACGCAGGGCGGCCAGCGCGCTGAACTGAAAATCCACCAGTTTAGCCGTAATTACGCTCGTGGCAATGATGCCGCACAGCAGGAGCAGGTGCTTGGAACCTAAAATCAGTTTGTGCGGAGATTCCCGCAGGGCGGCGGTTTTTTTGCGCCGGGCGAGCAAGGATTGCTTGGGGCTGATGTAATGCTTCCAGAGATAGAGGCTGATCACCATAACCGGGACCAAGCTGGCGGTACCGACAAAGAGCAGTACCCGGACCCCGTAGGCACCAACGATGAGGGAGGCGAGGTAGCCGCCGGCAATGCCGCCGGCGATGGCGCCGGCGCCAATCGGACCAAAAAGTCTTTTGGCCTGCCGCACGTCAAATACAAGGCTGGCCATCATCCAGAATTGGGAAGCGGCCAGGACACCGTAGAGGGCTACCCAGAGGTAAAGCCCGATGGCTACCAGGTCTTTGGCCCCGCCCACCGGAATCAGTAAGCCGAACGAAAACAGGGTCATGCAACACAGACCAAGGCTCCAGAGGTTGACGCGCAGCAGGGTGAAGTACTTCAGCGCCCGTGAGTAAGCGGTAGAAATAACGGCTGCCACCAGCGCCGTCAGGATAAACATATAGGGCAACGCCTCCGAACCGAAGCGGGAAAGAAAAATAGCGTTTCCCGCCGGTTTAGCGAGCAGTAAAATGGCAATGATGAGAAACACCTGGAGCTGCAACAGCACAACGAGCTTCCCTTCGCCGGGGCGAATGCGCAGAACCTTACCAACGAAGCGCTGAATTGTATTAATGTTCCTGGGGGACTAAGTGAGTGTAAACATAAACGCTAAGGTAAGAACACCTTCCTTCCCGTTCAGGATCGCCGCGGCATAAAAAAGCAGTCACTGGGCCTGCTTTTCCTGAAAAACGTTCCCTGCACCTGCGGCCGCGCCCCCCCGGCGGTAAATTATCGCCGAGAAGACGGAAAAATGACCTCCACTAAACGCCCCCGTGCCTACCTTCGCTGCTATGAAAAATCGACTCCGTCTCTGCGCTGCCTTAGGAGCCACAGCCGTGGCGTTGGGAGCCTTCGGTGCTCACGGGCTGAAGGATTTGGTGGACCCCGCAGCCCTGGACACCTTTCATACGGGTGTACGCTACCAATTTTACCATACGCTGGCCATGGGGATGGTACTGGCGTTCTGGCACCGTCCGGAACTCCGGCAAAAACGTCTTGGCCAGGCCATTACCTGTTGGGCCGTCGGCATCCTGTTGTTTTCCGGGTCCCTTTACCTGCTGTCCCTTCAGGACGTACACGGCCTTCCCGTAGCGATACTGGGGCCCGTTACCCCGGTAGGTGGCCTCTTTTTCATTGCAGGCTGGGTCCTGTTATTCCTATCTCCAAACCGAAACTTAAGCACTGATGCGTAATCTTCTCTACCTTCTCTTATTACTGGTGAGTGTCGGTTGCCGGGCGCCCCTCTCTTCCCCGACGGTACAGCCGCGCTTTTACCCCATATCAGACAAGCTGGCGGAGGATCAGGCGGGGACGCAGGTGCAAAGTATGGTCTCCACCATTGCCCCCTACAAAGCCCAGTTGGACGCAAAAATGAACCGCCAGCTGGCAACGGTAAAGACGCCATTGAAAAAAGCAAGCCCGGAATCCAACCTGGGCAACTGGATGGCCGATTTGATGGCTGCGGCCGCCAGGGACCTGGCCCCCGGAAAAACGATCGCGTTTGCTACCGCGAACCAGGGCGGGCTGCGCGTCAATGAAATAGGCACCGGTCCACTCCTGGTTTCCGAAATTTATGAGCTGATGCCCTTCGACAATGAGCTTGTGCTGATGGACCTCTCCGGGGCAGAGGTCACCGAATTGCTGGCCCACATTGCCAACCAGGGCGGCTGGCCCGTCAGTGAAGCCGTCGCCGTCAGCGCCGCCGCAAGCGGGCTTAAAATCACCCTGAGCGGGCTACCCGTTGACGCGAAGGCTACCTACACGGTCGCTATGCCGGACTACATTGCTAACGGAGGCAGCAATTCCTCCATGGTTAAGGGCAAGCCTTACCAGAAAACCGGAGTGTTGATCCGGGATTTGCTCATTGACTACGCCGCCCGGTCTTCCGGGCCCATCGATGTAAACGTAACGGGTAAAAGGATGAACATCAAGTAGTCCAGGCTGCCTTTATTGACCAAGAAAATATTTCCTATGCTTTCCCGCCGCATTTTCCTCCGCAAAGCCGCCGTTGGTGGTGGACTCTTACTTGTTCCCGGGGCAGGTGCTGCCGCCAGCTTACTGGCTGCCGGCACACCGCGCCTGACCATTCTGCACACCAACGACTGGCACAGCCAGATTGACCCCTTCCCCGATGACGGCGGGCGCAATGCCAACCAGGGCGGTGCGGTACGCCGGTTGCGCCTCATTCAGCAAATCCGGGCGGCAGAGCCCAACGTCATTTTGCTGGATAGTGGGGACATTTTTCAGGGAACGCCCTATTTCAATTTTTTCAGCGGTGAGCTGGAGATGAAGCTGATGACCCAGATGGGGTACGATGCCGCTACGATCGGCAACCACGACTTTGACGGGGGGATGGAAAACCTGGCCACCCAGCTGAAGCACGCTGATTTCCCGATGCTTTCGGCCAATTACGATTTTTCCGGAACGCCCCTGGCGGGCAAGACCCTGGAACATCAGATTTTCGAACGCGGCGGCATCCGTATCGGGGTCTTCGGGTTGGGGATTGAGCTGGACGGGCTCGTCCCGGAATCCCTTTACGGTAAGACCACTTATATGGACCCCGTAGAGAAGGGCAATGCAACTGCGGCCCTGCTGCGTCACCAGAAGAAGTGTGACCTCGTCATTTGCCTGAGCCACCTGGGCTACAAATACCGGGAGGATAAAATTGATGACGTTAAACTGGCCGCAAATTCCAAAGACATTGACGTTATCCTTGGCGGTCATACGCACACCTTCCTCAACGAACCGACGGAGGTCAACAACCTGCTGGGCGACCCGGTAATCATCAACCAGGTTGGCTTCGGCGGTCTGCGCCTGGGCAGGTTAGACATCACTTTTCCCGGCAACAGCCGGCGGCGATGCGTCGCTTGCAATAATTTGCGGGTATAGAAAAGGGTTTAATCGCTTACTGCTTATGACAAAATTGCCGATTTGGGGGCTAAATCCCGCCAAAGATAATTCTGCTCAAATAAGCTGCTGATTTCTTGCTTGGGTGCCCCGCTTAGCCCCATATTTGCCCTCCGCCGACAGAGCAACGGTGAAGGAGAATTACACCGACCTACGCTGGTCTTGCCATCCCTAAACGATGGTCATAAGCCTGGCGCCGACCCCACGGGCTCCCCTATTTTTTTTAGACTTACTGACCGACAGAACACTTTTTTTTAACTGACTAGCGAGACCACCCGCTAGCTTGGAACACTAATACTGTGCAACTGGGATATAAAATGGATCATAACGTTATCTGGAACAATTGTCTGCAAACCATTCGGCAAAGCGTCGACCCCCAAAGTTTCAATACTTGGTTTGCACCAATTCGCCCCGTTGCGTTGCAACGCAACGAACTGACGATCCAGGTTCCCCACCGTTTGTTTTACGAGTGGCTGGAGGAACACTATATCGACGTACTGAAGTCCAGCCTCAACCAGGCCCTGGGAACGTCTGGTCGGTTACAGTACCGGATCAACCCCAACCGGCAGGAAAACAAGCTGAACGGTACGGGAGGGAAAAACGGCCAGGCGAATGCCGACGTACCCGGACCAAAGCCCGCGCCCGGTAATCCCTTTGTTATTCCCGGAGTTACCCGGCCAAGGATCCCCAGCAACCTGGATCAACGGTATACTTTTGACAACTTCATTGAGGGGGATTGCAACAGCCTGGCCCGCAACGCCGCCAAGGCGGTGGCGGATAACCCGGCGAATACGGCCTTCAACCCACTCGTTATCCACGGAAACGTAGGTCTCGGTAAAACTCACCTCCTGCAGGCCATTGGCAATTACATCAGTGCCAAGTTTCCGAATAAGGCCGTGCTCTACGTCAGCACCGATACCTTTACGAACCAACTCGTCAGTTCCATCGGCAGCAATACCACGAACGACCTGGTGAACTGGTACCAGAACGTCGATGTCCTCCTCGTCGATGACATTCAGCAGCTGGTTAAGCGGAAGAAAACCCAGGACGTATTCTTTAACCTCTTTAACGTCCTGCGGCAAAACAATAAAGCGGTAGTCATGACCTGTGACCGCCCGATTATTGAGCTGGACATTGAAGAGCGCCTGCGCAGCCGCTTCCAGTGGGGCCTGAGTGCTGACCTGAGCATGCCGGCCCTGGAAACCCGGATGGCCATCCTGAAATCCAAGGCTGATTATACGGAAGTCGATATTCCTTCCAACGTTG
>JAUIIF010000776.1 GCA_030431945.1 Bacteroidia bacterium
AATCGTGCTCGGACTCCAGCCCCCACCAAATGTCCATTTCCGCACTCGGCTCCGTAAACGGGAAGTAGCTGGGGCGCAACCGTATTTTTGTCTTATCACCGTACATCTCCCGGGCGAAGTGCAGCAGCGTGGCCTTCATGTCCGCGAAGCTGACCTTCTCGGCAATGTAGAGCCCCTCCACCTGGTGGAACTGGGCGTGACTACGGGCACTGATCGTTTCGTTGCGGTACACCCGGCCAGGGGCAATGATGCGGATGGGCGGTGCCTGGTTCTCCATCGTACGGGCCTGCACGGAGCTGGTGTGGGTCCGCAGCAGCATGGCAGCATTATTGGGACCGGCCGGCATGCCGTCAGCCGTGTAGAAGGTATCCTGCATGTCGCGCGCAGGATGATCCTCCGGCGTATTCATGGCGGAGAAATTGTGCCAGTCATCTTCCACCTCGGGGCCTTCGGCCACGGTGAAGCCGATGCGTTCAAAAATGGAAATAATCCGGCGCATCGTCAGGGCAATCGGGTGGCGGCTGCCGAGGGCCAGCGGCTCCGCCGGCGCCGTGAGGTCCAGCCCTGCACCTGCGTCCGCGCCCGCCTGGGCCGAGGTAGCTGCCTGCAGGGTGTCATACTTAGCCTGGGCTACTTCTTTGGCTCGGTTCACCAGCTGGCCAAAGTCCCGCTTACGCTCGTTGGGGATGTTCCGCATCTCCCCCATCAGGGGCTTGAGTACGTTCTTTGAACCGAGGTAACGGATACGGAAAGCCTCTACTGCTGCGGGCGAATCAGCGGTGGCGTTTTCAATTTCAGTGATGAGTGCCGCTACGCGGTCGAATACTTCGTTTGCCATATTGCCGCAAAGGTAGTTTTATGGCCGTAAAGTTTGGTACCGCCGGGCCAGGTTAGTTTCCACCAGCCTGCTTTTGTGGCCTTTTTCGGGCGCATTCTTTCCCGTCGCTCCGGCGCAGGGCACGCGCGGTCCGTCTGCTTCTGCCAGGCAAAGGGGCGCGGACGCAGGTGCCGGCAAACCCTTTGCAGGCAGGGATGGGCCGCCTGCTACGCCACTTTTGTCACTTGCCGGACCGTAATGGCACCGGTAAATGGCGGCGCTTGCCCCTATTTTTGAAAAATGATGACCGGCACAGCAATTCCCCCGCCCCCACGAAGCCTTCCCCTGCTCTTCCTGCTCTTCCTGCTGGCCGGAGGCCAGCCCCTCCGGGCCCAGCCTCCGGAACTCACGGGCCGCGTCATGGATCATCGCACGGGAGCGGGGATTCCCTTTGCCACGATCCTGATGGCCGGGCAAACCGGAGGAACGGTAACGGATGCAACTGGTTACTTCAGGGTCACCGTTAGCCAGTTGCCGATTACGCTCCGTGTTTCCTCCGTTGGCTACGCCACGGACAGCCTGGTTGTGAACCGTAATAATTATCTGGAAATCAACCTGAAAGCAGTAGCTACCTCTTTGCCGGAAATTGAAGTTACCGCAAGCAACCAGTGGCGCGTACTGAACGTGGAAAAAGTTCTTCCACTGGATTTTACCATCTGTCAGGGCCGCCTCTATTTACTGAGCAAGTTGGGACTGGGCCGCAAATACCACTTAGCGGCCTACAGTGCAGACGGACAACTCCTGAGAGAACGTACCCTGAACCTCGGAAAAATCACGGGTATTCAGTCAAATTGCCTTGACCACCTCACCCTCATCACCCCGGCCTACGCCATCAGGTTGGCGGCCGGTAAACTCTTACCCATAGAGAAAATGCCCCTGACCGACTACGAACTGTTGTTCGCGGATTGCCGGGCCGCTGCCGATCACTACGTCTACCTGGAAAAGAGTAGATACCGCGGCCTGGACAAGCGATACTTTTACGGCGAAAAACTAACCGGAGTGACGGTCCCCTTCAAGCAGATCCGTTTTACGGAAGAGTTGCTCATCGCCCGCCAGCAGCAACCGTTTCTGGCCAAAGTAGACGTAATGAACAACATGGGTGACCTGACCTACGCGGAGAATCAGGAGATCCGGGGCAATGAGGACGAAGCCGACTTTATCCGCCAGGTACTGCTCAACAACAATAACCAAAATCACCT
>JAUIIF010000777.1 GCA_030431945.1 Bacteroidia bacterium
GGGTTAATAACCGCGACTTCCTGTTTATTGACAGCTCCAAGGGAGAAGTGGACGATCAGCAACTGCGGTGGCTGCGGCAGGCAATTAGTGCTTACCCCCGGGCTGCAGTAGTCATGCACCACCCGCCGGTACCGATGGGGGTAAAATTCATGGACGGAAAATACCCGCTCCGGGCCACCGAAAAATTGCTGGCGATTTTGACTTCAGATGCGCGCCGCCGCCGGATTTTTTGTGGGCATTTCCATACCGCGCGGATGGTAGAGTTCGATAATCTGCAAGTACACCTTTGCCCGCCAACCAGTTTTTTCATCAACCCGGTTGTGCCGGAGTTTCAACAGGAAGCCCTTCCACCCGCTTATCTGCTGCTGGAGTGGACCCCGGAGGGAGATTTTCGGGCCGTACCCACTTTTGTGCCTGGTTAAGATCCTGCGGGCCGACGGTGGGGTCGGAAGGCCTGTCGGTATATTTTTTTCAATGTCAGTTGTCCAACCCCCAATTGGTGCAGGAGAAAAATCAGACTGAAGACCAGCTGTGTGTAGAGAATGCCGTGTAACAGATAGCGGCGGGCCGAAGTTGTCACGTACCCGTCCATGAGGTTAAAGCCTCCTTTGATTTTACGCAGCCTTTTGGCGAGTTCATACCCTTCCATCAGCAGGTAGTCCTCCCGGTACCCGCCGGCCCGGCGAAAATCTTCCCGGCTGACGAAGAGGGACTGGTCCCCAAACCGGAAAGCGGCAATGTTAACCTTGCTCAGCCGGGAAAACAGCCGGAGCCAGGTGCTGTGCTGCTCCTGGTCGAAGCGAATGGGGAAGGCTGCGGGTAAGTGGCGTTGGGCGGCGTGGCGCAGGTGCACGGAAAGGTTTGCTGGCGGCAGGGTGTCAGCGTGCAGAAAATAAAGCCACTGTCCGGTTGCCTGGGCAGCACCGGCGTTAAGTTGTTTGGCGCGACCGGTAGGACTGTCTACGATGATCACCCCCAAGGAGCGGGCTACCGCAAGGGTGTTATCCGTACTGCCGCCATCTACGACGATGATTTCGGGGTTACCGCCGGGCCAGTTTTTCCCGATGGCCCTCAGGGTGACGGGCAGCTGGTCGGCTTCGTTGAGGGTGGGGATGATCACGGAGCACCAGGCGGTCATCGGCGGGTTCGTGGGAGGGCCAGTCTTGTTCCTGGGCGCTGGAGACGGCATCAGCTTTTTCGGGAAGATAGTGGACAATGGCGGCGGCGACGCCCATGATGAGCAACCACCAATCAAGCAGGTCAGCATTTCCGGTAAAGAGAACGTCTACTATTTTAGCGCCTAAGAGGAGGCCGAAGGCGCCGTAGATGACGATTTGCTTAGTGCCTTTTTTCATGGTGTAAGGGGCTTGCGTCCCTTACTCAAACCGGTAAATGGTGGTTGATTGATACCTTTCACCGGGGTGAAGCAAGGGGGTGGTAAAGGCTTCCTGGTTGGGAGCGTCCGGGAAGTGTTGTGTCTCCAGACAGATGGCACCATAGGTAGGAAATGGTGTGTGCCCCCGCCCGGAAAATTGCCCCGGGGCAAAATTAGCCGTGAATACCTGTACGCCGGGTTCCGTCGTAAAGCAGCGCAGCCGCCGCCCGGAGGCGGGGTCAGTTACGACGGCAAATTCCCGCAGCGAGCCATCATAATTATCGAGGGCCCAGTTATGATCGTAGCCATTAGCCAGTTGTAGCTGCGGATGGGCCGCCCGCAGGTCCTGGCCGATCGGCTTGGCGACACTGAAATCAAAAGGGGTGCCCTGTACGGGAGCGAGGTGGCCCAGTGGAATCTGCGTACGGTCTACCGGGGTGTAGAAGCCTGCCCTGAGCTCCAGTAGTTGATTGTTGACGGTATTTTCAGTACCGATGTTGAAATAGGTATGGTTGGTGAGATTGACGACCGTCGTTTTGTCCGTCGTGGCCGCATACTGAATGCGCAACTCGTCGTCGTTCGTCCATTCGTACGAACAAGCCACCGTCAGCTGCCCGGGGAAGCCTTCGTCGCCATCGGGGCTAAGGTGGTGGAGGGTCACCCGGGCGGCATTTTCAGTCGTTGCCGTCTCCGCC
>JAUIIF010000778.1 GCA_030431945.1 Bacteroidia bacterium
AGATGGTAGTTGTGCGCTAAGCACGGCTAACGCTTTAGCCCTACCGCCTGGCGGTAGCAGGAAGGCGGCCTCATCGGATTTATCCGGTGGGGCCGCTTTCATTTTTTAATGAATGGAATAATTGTTTGTAGGTTACGGTTATTTAAACTATTTTTGTTTTTAGAAGAATGCGCTACATTTTTGTAGCTTATATGTTAGTTAGAACTTTTGCCAGCGCCGTAGAAGGTGTTGATGCCCGCTGTATTACCGTTGAAGTAAACTCAGGCGGCTTTGTAGCGGAAGGTAAACCATGGTATAATGTCGTTGGGTTACCGGATAGTGCCATACGCGAGGGGTCGTACCGGGTAGAAGCTGCTGTGGTCAACAGTGGCTTTTACAATAAGCGGATGAAGATTGTAATCAATTTAGCTCCTGCTGATGTACGTAAGGAAGGCGCGGCTTATGATTTGCCCATTGCGCTTGGCTATCTAAACGCAACGGATCAAATTACTGCCCAGGACCTGGGCGATTACATGATCATGGGCGAGTTGTCTCTAAGTGGCGCCCTCCGGCCGATTAAAGGAGCACTACCCATTGCCATCCAGGCACGGGCAAAAGGCTACAAAGGTTTCATTTTGCCGGCTGAGAACGCTCGGGAGGCAGCCATTGTTAGTGGTCTGCCAATCTACGGGGTAGCGAGCCTGAGGGAAGCCATTGATTTCCTGACGGGAAAACTTGCCCTTGACCCGGTAGAAGTTGATACCCGCAATGAATTCTTTAATGACCGGACAAGCTACGAGGTAGACTTTAGTGATGTGCGCGGTCAGGAAAACATTAAGCGGGCAATGACAATTGCCGCTGCCGGAGGGCATAACGTAATCCTCATCGGCCCCCCGGGGGCCGGGAAGACGATGCTGGCACGACGGCTGCCAACCATCTTGCCACCGCTGGATCTGCGGGAGGCCCTTGAGACGACGAAAATTCATTCCGTAGCGGGAATATTGCCGGAAGAGGCGGCCTTAATTACTAAGCGGCCGTTTCGGTCGCCGCACCATACCATCAGCGACGTAGCCCTGGTCGGAGGTGGTAGTTATCCCAGCCCGGGAGAGATCAGTTTAAGTCATAATGGCGTCCTCTTCCTGGACGAGTTGCCAGAGTTCAAAAGAAGTGCTCTGGAAGTTATGCGGCAGCCGATGGAGGAGCGTCGGATCATTATCAGCCGGGCAAAGGTAACGGTCGATTTTCCGGCAAGTTTCATGCTGGTGGCAAGTATGAACCCCTGCCCGTGCGGCTATTTCAATCATCCGACCAGAGACTGCACCTGCCCTCCCGGGGCCGTCAAACGTTACCTGAGCAAAATAAGCGGACCGCTACTTGATCGAATTGACCTGCAGGTTGAAGTCACTCCCGTACCGTTGGAGAAGTTGGCGGGCAGCAAGCCTAATTCAGAAACGAGCGAGATGATTGCAAAAAAGGTTTTGATGGCGCGCAAGCTGCAAGCGGAAAGATATACTAACCTGGCGGGCATTTATTGTAACGCACAAATGCCCAGTCGTTCCGTACGTGAATGGTGCAGGATCGGGGCAGATGGTAATCAACTGCTTAAATCCGCCATGGAAAAGCTTCAGTTAAGCGCCCGTGCTTATGATCGTATCCTGAAGGTTTCCAGAACCATCGCCGATCTGGAAGGGGCTGACGAAATAGTCCCGGCACACCTGGCAGAGGCCATTAATTTTCGGGGGCTAGACCGGGAAAGTTGGGGGGAGCAACGATAAGGACAGGATCAATTAAGCCTGCCCGTCGCCACGTTTCAACCAGGGAGGAAGGGTTGTTTTTGACCAGTAATAAGCAACCGCCGCACCAGTTATCGCCCCTCCGATGTGGGCGAAGTGAGCGATGTTGTCAAAATTAAGGTCTAAAATTCCCAGGACAAGATCGATGAGAAAGAAGCCGGGGATAAGGTAGGCTGCGTAGATGCCGATGGGAATGAAGATGATCTGTAGCTTTTGCCAGGGAAAGAAAACGGCAAAAGCTGCGGCGACCCCCGATACTGCACCACTGGCCCCCAGTACCGGTTGTCCGTTTTTCA
>JAUIIF010000779.1 GCA_030431945.1 Bacteroidia bacterium
CTACGACTTTCCAACCCTGAACGGCGGTGGAGTCAATGCCATCTCCGCACAGATGCTCGACAACTCGGGCTTCCTGGCCGGCGGATTGCCCGTCGAGTACGGCTTCGCCACCGGCGGTACCTTCGATCTCCGTCTCCGCCCCGGCAGCAAAGCCAAACAGAAGTACCAGGCCCAGGCCGGGTTCATCGGTTTTGACCTGATGGCCGAAGGCCCCATCGGCGCTTCCGGAAAAACCAGCTACCTCATCAACGGTCGCTACAGCTTTACCGGCCTGCTGGCGGATATGGGCGTCGACTTCGGTGGGGAGGAAATTCGCTTCGCCGACGTGAATGCTCACCTGCACCACCAGTGGGATGGAGGGGAGCTGAGTGCTTTCGCTATTGTGGGAGGCAGTAGTAACCTCTTTAGCTTTCCCGAAGAAGAGGAAGTGACTGAGCAAAAAGAACTGTTTGCGATAGACTTTGAAAGCCAACTGCAAATTTACGGCCTCAGCCTGGCCACCAGTGCGGGCGCCGGCCTGCTGAAAGCCGGGCTGGGGGCAAGTTCAACAGCAACGGAGCGTCAGCAGGATTTTGCTACCGGGGAACCTTTGCTGGGGCAAGACCTCGATTTCAATACCCTGAGTGCCAATGCTAGTTATGCTTTGCCGTTAGGAAATAGCGAACTGAAAGGAGGGGTAGAATTTTTCCAGCAGCAGGGAGACTACAATAACGTAGTCACGACAACGACAACTGGCGAGGTCAGTATTTTGTCGGCAGCTGAATTCACGGCCATCAGCCCGTTTATCGGGTATCACTTGCGAGCAGGAAAAAGTGACCTGCAGGTGGGCCTCCGCGCGTCTCAGTACGGAGGAGATGTAGAAGACCTGGTGGTAGAGCCCCGCCTCAACTACAGCCTGCGCACCAATGCCGGAAAATTGGTCGCCACTGCTACCAGAGTAGGGCAGCCACCACTGGGCAGCCTGCTGCGGGAAGGAGCCGCAAGCATCGAGGGTTTTGTGCCGGTAAGTAACCAATTGTCCCTCGGCTTCAGCCGTGGACTGGGTGGGGCAAACGCTTCGCTTAACGCCTTCTACCAATTTACGAATGAGGACTACGCCCGGTCTTACGGTAATTTCCTGTACAGTGCCAATAACCTGCAGGAGGCCGATCCTTTTCTGCTACTGTCTACCCGTGCGGCAACGCGGCGTTACGGACTTGAGCTGGAGCTCGCCGGCGGCCGCAAGAGTGAAGGATGGTACTACCGGGGCAGCCTTACCGTCCTGAATGCACAAACCGAACAACCAGATGGAGCCTGGACAAAAGATCGCTATGCGGTCGATTATATCGGGAAACTTACCCTGGGCCGGGAATGGATGGGAAAAGACCGGAAAGATCGCGAACGCAGCTACGGCCTTAACCTGGCGCTGATCACTCACGGGGGGGAGCGGTACGGAGCCGTAGTTGCCCCTTCGGACCCCAACAGCCTGCAACGCTACTTTCAACCCCAGGATTTCAGCCAGGGACTGCTCAACTCCACCGGCGCCTACTTCCGCCCCGATCTCCGCCTCTACAAGACCAAAACCCGCCCTAAAACGACAACTACCTTAGCCCTGGATATCCAGAATGTGGCCGGTATTGAAAACGTCGGTAACGTCTACTACGATGCTTTCCTCGGGCAGCCAAGAGAACGACTGCAACTTGGGTTGATTCCGGTGCTGAGCTACCGGGTAGTCTGGCGGTAGAGTTGCGGGTTGCGGGTTGCGGGTTGACGTGTTTCGCTGCAACCCGCAACCCGCAACCCGCAACTCGCAACTCGCAACCCGTCCTACACATCCAGGTAATTCATCAGCGAGTCAAATCGCTCCCGCAGGCTGTCCGTCAGTTGCTTTTCGTTGAAGCTGGCCATTACGGTATAATTAAAGCGCTCCAGCGTGGCCAGCGTAGCGGCAATGCGCTGACTGTTTACCTTGATGGTTACTTCCAGCCGGTTGGAGCCTTCGAATGAGCGGACAAAACTGCTCAGGACTATGGCCCCTTCGCTTTCCACGATGCGGGAAATCTCCGCGAGGCTGTAGTCATGACGT
>JAUIIF010000085.1 GCA_030431945.1 Bacteroidia bacterium
AAACCGGGTCTGCACGTTGTTGCCTATCTCCTGAATCAGCGGGTAAGTCAGGAAAGCCTTCAGGGCTAACAGCTGTTCCTCGGGGCTCAGGTCTCCCCTACGCAGCGGGATGATGTGCCGGAAATATACTTCGGAGAACTCAGGGAACCGTTCATCCAGTCGCTCCAAGCCGGACGCCAGATCGGCGGTATCCACCTGCAGCAGCTCTCGCTCAAACCGCACCAAGGTAACCGGAGCACTTATCCCCGAAATATCGGGTGGCGGGAAGGCATTATCTTCTCCGCAAGACCAAAGTAGCAGCGTAATTAGGCTAAGTAGGGTTAATTTTACGTTCAGTTTCATAATGTTGCCAACACCAGCCGAGCCGGCTCGTTTGAATAATTGTTAAAGACCACTAAACCAACGGCCCAAATGCGTAAAAATTTCAATACTCCCCGCCTTACCTTATTATCCCTTCTCTTCCTCGGCCTTCCGGCCCTGCTGGCGGCACAATTACCCGGAGACCTGAAGTTCGGAATCCAGCTGAGCCCTACCTTCAGCAGCATGAGCACGAACGACAACCTGATCAACCGGGATGGCTCCAACCTGGGCCTCAAGCTGGGCCTCATCGGCGAGTACTACTTCCGGGAAAATTACAGCTTTCATACGGGCCTCGGTTTTCACTTCAACGCCGGCGGCACCCTCTTTTATGAAGATCAGTTTACGAAAGTAGACATCTGGCGGGAGTCACTCGATAGCGCCCTGCCCGCCAGTGCCCTCCCCGACTCCATTGCCGGAGGCTTGTCCTACAAGTACGATTTACAATTTCTGGAAATACCGTTTGGCCTGACCCTGCGGACGCGGGAGTTCGGCTATCTCCGCTACTACGTTCGGCCCTCGCTTCACCTGGGCATCCTTACCCAGTCCCGGGGCAGCATCGAAAACGCCGGCTTTATCAGCAACGAGGAGAATTTTGACATCGGCAAGGAGGTCAACAGCCTCAACCTTGGCTGGAGCCTCGGTGCCGGCATTGAATATAGTATTTCCACCAGCACGGCCATCGTGGCCGGCCTCGCCTACCAATCCGGCTTTGCCGACCTGACTACCGACAAGGGTACCACCCTGGTCCGGGCAGGACGTAACCCCCGGGAAGACGACAGCCGCGGGAAACTGGGCTCTTTAGTGCTCATGCTGGGCATCATGTTTTAGCGCAGCCTGGGCTCCAGGCGCTAGAACCCTCTGAAGCCTACCGTCAGTAAGCCGGTCAGCCGGGTCCGGTCCGTGCTTACGACCTGACCGTCAAAGGCAAAAGTGCGGTAGGGGGCATAGTAGGCAGCATAGCTTTCTGCCCGTACGGCAAAGTCGGCAAAAAATTTACCCTTGCTGTACCCTACTCCCGCCGCGAGGTTGAGCTGTTCGCTGTCTTCGTCGTTGCGCAGGTCAATCAGGGGCAGCTGGCGATAGCCAACGCCGGCACGCACCTGAAAAGGCTTCAGGTTGAGCTCGCCGCCGATACGGAGCCCGAGGCTGCCCTGCAGGCTGGCGTCTACGTCCGCATTCGCCGCGTCATCTACCGTCGCGAAGTCGTCCGAGCTAAAGGAAGTACCCGCAAAGTTGGTGTAATCCGCATCGACGGAAACGAAGCCGCTGGTTCCGATCAGGTAGCCGGCACCGACCAGGAACCGCCAGGGCGTCTGCAGGTTAAAGGCTGCTTCGCTGCGGGGGCTTAGTTCCGTGCCCCCCAGGGCCTGGCCGTTGTCGGTAAAGTTGTAGGAAAAAGAAGTTTCGTACACTTCGTCTACCGTCCAGAAAGTCGGGGAATGTACGGCTGCGCTCAGGCGCAGCTGATCCGTCAGCCGGCTGATGAGGCCAAATTTGAAGTTGACGCCGGAGCCGGTCATTTCCAACAGTTCGTCGTAGCCGGCATCATCGAAGAAAAGGATTTCGTCCCGGTCATCGACTTCATCGTACGTCTTCGTTTCCGTGAAGTTGATGGTCGGGATGCCGATCGTCAGTCCCCAGAGCACCTTTTCCTTGTAGTTGCCGCCAAAACCGAGGGCCAGTTCGTTCAGTCCTCCGGTGCGTTCTACCCGACCCTCGCGGCGAATTTCGCCGCCCAGGCTTTCTTCCAGGTCGAAGTCGGAAAAGTAGCCCAGGTCGTCCAGCTGCACCGCATCCGGAATATTCAGGGCGAGGCCCGAGCGGAAGGGATCGACAATATCGTCGTTCAGGTCTTCCACGATGGCATCGATGATGCCCCCCTGGCTTCTGCCGTTATAGGCGATCGTTTCGTTGAAATCGGCCAGCCGGGTAAAACTGAGGCCGAAGTTGAAGGTCGACCAGTTAACGGAGCGGGTATCCCCGGCCCAGACCAGGCTGGCGTTAGGAATCATAAAGGTCCCCTTATTTTCCTGCAGGCCTTCATTGTTTCCATTGACCAGGCGCGCATCCAGGTTGTTGAAGGCGAAGCCGGGGGTAATTTCAACTGCACTGTACCGGTTCCAGCCAATCCCTGCAGGGTTGGTGTGCAGCGTCGTGCCCACCACCCCGATGGCGGTCATACTGCCTCCTGTTCCGGCAAAGCGGGCCGAGCCGATGGGGTCCGTCAGGCTGAAACGCAGGGCATCTTCCACCCGTACGGGCAGGGTGCGGGGAGTGATTTGGGCGCGGACGCTGGTGCAGGCAAAAGTTAACAGCAGCAAGGTGGGGAGCAATAATCGAATCATAGTCTAATAACTGAGGTTACTGACAAAGTAAAGCCTCAGCGGCTTTACAGGTTCAACTATTTGCCGACGGCAGGCCAAACGATAAGAGGATTTTAACGTGCTATCGCTCGTTTTACGTTTCATCAGGTCGTCTTTTCTCGAAGTAGCGGGCCTTGTCCTCCCGCCCCAGCAGCCGGTAATTGTCAACGACGCGCTGCCGGAATTCTTCGGAACGGAGCGCTCCGTCCTCCAGCATTTCGCCCAACTCCCGGGCCGGGCGGAAGGTTTCCCGGCGGGCGCGGCGGCAATCCAGACAACGCACCGCCCGGGCCAGACGGCTCTTCCCCAGCTGCTGGTAGTAAAACAACTGCTCTTCTTTACTGAAGACGAAGGCACTACCGCAATCTAAGCAACTGCGGTACGACTTATCCCAAAAAGCCAGGTATTCCGGCTCGTGGGCCATGATGTTTTCCTGGCGCTGCCGACGGGGTTCACCGGCAATGGCCCGGCCGGAGTTCAGGCAATCATCACAAGCCCAGCGATCAAAGCCGGCCAGCAGGACCAGGGCCGGATCAGCAGCTTCCTGGTGTTGCCCGGCGCACACCAGCAGGCCGTTGATTTCCGGAAGTCCCTTGCGGGCACGACTCAGGTTTCTTTCTCCCTTTTCCTGACCGCAGCAGGGGCAGGTTATCCGGTTGGGCTTTTTTTTCTTCTGCATACTGCTTAATGGCGCACCAAATCAAAAAGTTACCAGCACAGGGCGCTCGGCTTTGCTCCTTACCACCAATACTGCACCTGCGGCCGCGCCCACCTGAATGGCGGGTTTGCCTGCGCTTTCATCAGGATAAACCACCACTTACGCTACCGCCCGCAACCTGCTCGCGGCCCAGACTGCAACGATGCTCATGACGATGGTGAAATACCCCAGTATTTCGTAATGCTCCAGCTTTCCGTTGGCGTCTTCGGTAATGATGAAGCCGGCAATGAGGGTGCTGGCGAAGAGGGCCATTTCGTTGACAGACTGGCGAATGCTCATGAAACCGCCCCGGTTCTCGGGGCGAACGACGGAGGTAATCATGGTTGTCGCCGGAACGTTCCGGCCACTGGCGACGACGAAGAAAGAAGAAGTGGCCAACAGGGCCAGGCCGATGGATTCCGTCTGCAGGTTGGTCAGGGCATAGATACTGAACAAAGCAAATACCGATGCCGTGGTAAAGACCTGCATACGACCATACCGATCGGCCAGCCTGCCGAACAGGGGCAGCAACACCACCGTAAGCCCGCCGCCGATGAGGTAGATCAGGCTTACTTGCTTATCCCCGAAGCCAACGTTAATCTGCATGTAAGGGGCAATGAAGGGAATGATGGTGAAGTGGCCCAGCATCAGGGTCATGGTAAAGAGCAAAGCGGCGCGTTGGTTACTGTCCGAGAAAATGCGGACAAAGGGGTCCACCACCCGCGCCAGGCCGTGCTTACGGGTCAGTACCTCACCGGTAGGCGGCAGTGCCACGTTTGCCCGGGCAGGCTCGTGTGCTGCAGTTCCCTTCCCTGCATCCTGCGTTCGCGCCTCTTCTTCCAGATGCCCCCGCAGGGAAGGCACGAAAAACCAGGCCAGCAAGACAAAAATGCCCGACAAGGCCGCCGTGGCGATAAAGGGAGAATTCCAGCCGTATTCTGCCGCGATCCAGATGCCGGCCGGCACGCCGACGACGCTGGCTGCGCTGAAGGCCGTCATGACCCAGCCCATGGCGGAGGCCCGGCGTTCCAGCGGAATAACATCGCCGACAATGGCCAGGACCAGTGCGCCCAGGGTGCCGCCAAAAATGCCGGTCAGCGACCGGAAGACCAGCAACAACAGGTAGCTGGGAGCGAATGCACACGCGAGGGTGCCGAGGGTAAACCCGCAAAAGAGGAAAAGTAAAGCGGTGCGCCGGTCAAACCGGTCGATAAAAGCCGTACTGATCAGATTGCCCGTCAGGGCTGCACCTGCGTAAGCCGAGACTACCCAGGAAAACTGCCCGGGGGAGATCGCAAACGTCTCCATAATCGTCTTGCCCAGCGGCATGATGATCATGAAGTCGATGATGTGGCAGAATTGTACCGTAGCCAGGATGAATAACAGGCGCTTTTCGTTGATCATAGGCGGGTGAAAATGCCGAACAACTCATTGCCGGCGCGGGGCTTAATGGAATTGTGGGCGGGGGCAAAGGTTTTCGTCGTAAAGTAAGGAGCAAAGTACCCGAGGTATTCTTCCCGGCTGCCACCAAAGGGTCTTTTTTCCAGGTCATCGGTGAGCGGGAAGCGGAACCAGAGGCCGACCAGTTTGCCTCCCGGCACCAGCAACTCGTGCATATGGCGGGCGTAGGCTGCGCGCGTCTCGGGGTCGGGAGGGAAGGAACAGAAAAAGGTTTGTTCCAGGATGAGGTCATACTCTCCCTGGTGCGTAAAAAAGTCTCCTTGTAACAGCTGATTTTCCGGGAAGTCGGGAACCCGCTGCCGGAAAGCCTCCAGTGGTTCCGGAGCAACATCGAGGACGTATACCTGCCGGAACCCTTGCCGCCAGGCGTATTCCGCTTCGTAGGCATTCCCGGCCCCGGGGATGAGGATGCGCAGGGTTTTATCCGGCAGCTGATCCAGGTACTCCGTCAGGGGCGGGGAAGGGTAACCAATGTCCCAACCCGTTTGCCCGTTGCGGTAGCGATCTTGCCAGAAGGTGGCTAAAGTTTCCTTATTCATCGCCGCGGATGGTTTGGCAAATTTCCACCAGGACACCGTTGGTGCTCCGCGGGTGCAAAAAACAAACCAGCTTATTATCCGCTCCCCGCGAGGGTTTTTCCTGCAGCAGTTCAAAGCCATCCGCTGCCAGACGCTCCATTTCCGCAACGATGTCGTCGACGTCAAAGGCCAGGTGATGCAGGCCCGGGCCGCGTTTTTCCAGAAACTTCTGCACCGGCCCCTGCGCGCCTTCCGGCGCGATGAACTCCAGTTTAGCCTCCTCCTCTCCGGCCCTGAAGAAGCTGGTGGTCACGTGTTGCTCCGCCACCGTTTCCCTTTTATAAGCACTGCGGCCAAGCAGGCGGGTGAACAGTTCGTCAGCAGTTTCCAGGTCGGCAACGGCGATACCAATGTGGTCGAGGCGCATTCTTTGGTCTTTTGAAGGGGGAACAGATGGGGGGTGGGAAAGTTATACCTAAGTCAAAGTGGTTTGGGTATAGTATCCTTGCCCTCTGACCACGGGCCGCCGTTACCCCTTTTGCCGGACCTAACGGACCGGCACCTCCAGAATAGCAAAACACCACGCGTTTCCTAACCTCGGGCGCAGACCAGGGCCTTACGCCTAAGGAAAAGGCGTTTGGCCATAGTCTGCCGGCAACACCTTGCTATTGGCGTAGGATTTTCTCCGTATGGCTTTTTCCACCGTCCAACCGCACCGTCAGGTAATACATTCCGGGGGGAGTGGTGGCCAAATTAAAGGATTCGTTTAGGGTGCCGCTTTCGTTCACCCGGCGAGTGCGGAGTATGCGTCCGTTCCCATCCTGCAGCAGGAGCGTTGCCGGTTGTGTGACAGGGATATTTCCAGTCACTTGTAAAACGTCACTTGTCGGATTAGGAAAGAATCGGAGGCCAAAAGGTCTTGGTACTTCTACATTGTTCGTCAGGAAAGTAAAGTCGAGATAATTAAGGTTGAACAAAGGTTGCGCGATCAGGATACGAAGAGTATGCAGACCAGCCGGCAATGTAGCCTCAAAGCTCGTAGTAGTCCAGGTCTGCCACCCCCCGGTGGACGTAAAGCTCGCAGTATGAAGGTTATCGGCGTTACCTGCGGCATCGAGTAGCTGCAGCTGTACTGCTCCGTTTCCACCTTCCGAGGCATTACGGTACTCCACGGTGTAGGTTCCGGGCTGCGCCACCTCGACCAGGTAATCGAGATAGTCCCCGGCATCCAGGAACCCAATGTTTTGCCCACCGCCGGCATCGGTAGTGGGCTCCAGTTGGGTTCCCTGTTGCTTAAAGTAATCCTCTGCTTCCAGGCGTCCGGGAATGGGACTGATGATGGCGACCTTGTTTTGGATGAGCTCTTGCGTAAAAGTTTCCAAGCTGGTACCATCCGTAGCTTGCAGGTTTGTACCCGCGTAAGAAGCACGAATTACATCTTCCGACCTGAAAACGGTACTGGTAGAAAGTATCACGGAACGGTTTCCAGCAGCGCTGAAAGCTACGGCAGTGACTGGTACGGCATCTCCGTTGACAAAAAGCGTAAAGTCGTTGAGCCGGGGCTCGATCTCGTTTGCAAGCGGTTTATTCAACACTATCCTTATGCTTTGATTCGTAGTGGTTTCGCCCGCTAAAAATTGAGTACCGAGACTGTTCAGATCAGCGGTACGGATGAATTCAAAGCCCCCCAGGTTAAAACCTTCCCGATCCACGTACAACCGCAGTTTTTTATCTGCGGTCGTCAGTGGAATATTTTGGATAACGGAGGTCTGAAATCCTTGCCAGTCGCCCGTATTAGGCACGGTCCGAGGCGCCGTCAGGGGCGAGTCTCCCACCTGAAAATGGAAAGTTCCGCCGTCGGCATTTGCAGCCGTCCGTACTCGTGCAGAATAGATCCCATCTTCCTCAACGTTCACTGTATACTGCAACCATTCCCCGGTAGCTAGCCAACCAACGTGAATACCGTCGGTTAGGGTATTGTCTGCTGACTTTTCCAGATCCACCGCATCATTGCGGTACACCCAGCCATTATTCCAGGCGGTAAAGTTGCCGGTGGTCACTTGAAAATTGGCCTGATCCACATCAAAGTAGGCTTCCCCTACCCTGCCCAGATCAAAATCAGGCGAATGAATGACCCCGGGAATCCGGTGTTCCTTGAACGGCAGGGTGGCGGCGGTGGTGTTCTGCCGAAAAAGAGCGTCAATTACGTCTTTTTGATAGGTCGCATTTTCTAGTTTCAGGTCCAGGAGGATCGCCGTGGCCTCTGTGACCGTCGGTGCCGCCCCAGCGCCTTCCCAGTAATCGATCAGGCGTTGCCAACCGGCCGTTCGCTCCACGGAAACAGGGCCGGCAATAGCGTCTATCTTTTTCCAGGGCCACCAGGCCCAGCCCAGGTTATGATCGGCGAATAATTTAGTCGCCGTCTGGAACCATACGTTAGAATTCTCTCCGGTTTCACCAAAATAAATCGGCACGTTGTGCGTCTCCCGGATATCCAGGACCCACTGGATGGAAGCCTGGTCGTTTACGGACCAGTACTTATGCGGGCTATAGACCAGGTTATTGTCCCAGGGTGGTGTCAGTCCCGTAAAGTCATTGGCAAACCAGTTGCCTTCGATAAACAGGATGTGGTTTTGATCTACGGCCCGGATCGCGCTGGTGATGCGCCCGTAAAGGTCCCGTAAAGCCGTATTACCCGGCAGGCTGTAATTGACCTCATTAATCAGGTCGTAACCACCAATCGTAGGCTCGTCCTGATAACGTTCTGCCAGCCGTGCCCACAAGGCGACCGTCTTGTCCCTGTTGGCCTCGCTTTCCCAAAGATTCGGCTTGTCTTCATCCCGATCAGAAATCCCCTGATCGTTACCCTGCCCGCCAGGGGCGGCATGCAGGTCCAGAATAACGTACATATCGCGGGCTTTACACCAGGCAACCAGACTGTCAGTCAGGGCAAAGCCTTCCTCCAGCCAGGTTTGCTGACCGGCTACGGGCTCTTCCTCGATCGGCAACGTAAACAAGTTGTAGTGCATAGGCAAGCGGACGGAGTTAAACCCCGCCTGATGCATGGCTTCAATATCATTTTCATTCGTATGATTGGCCCGCCATGCGGCATAGAACTCGTTGGTTACTTCTTCCCCAACCAAGGCTTCCAGTCGCTCAATCAATTGGTGTTGTGCATTGGCAAAGCCAGCTGTTTGCAGCATATAGCCCTCCTGCAACATCCACCCGCCAAGTCCCATCCCCTGCAGCAGGTAGGGCTCTCCGACCTCGTTGACGATCTCTTTGCCTTCGGCCCGTAGAAAACCCTGGGCATTGAGAGTTGAAAAGAAAAAGCAGAAAACACTTGGCAGCACAAGAAATTTGAAGATCGACATAGTAGCAGGCAGTTTAGAACAGTGTGGCGGCAGAGGGTCTGTCCGGCAGGCTCCCAATATACGTCGTCAAGCAGGCATTTTCCCTTCCTGGGTTGAGGCGCGGCCGCAGGTGCAAAGCGCTAACCAAATGTAGCATGGTGGATCAGCTTTCCAGAAAGGCATTCACCGCCGCCAGCAGTTCCGCCGGTTTTTCTGCGTGTACCCAGTGGCCGGCACCGGCCACCGTCTCCAATTGTGCCTGCGGAAATAGCATTTGAATTAGTTCGAAGTCATCGTCCTGTACGTAGCCGCTTTGACTACCACGCAGGAATAAGGCCGGCCCGTCGTAGCGATCTCCCAACTGGCCCACCGGGCCGATCAGCTTGTCGTAGTTGTCCCGGATGGCCGGCAGGTTCATCCGCCAGCGGAAACCGCCGGCCGGGTCCCGGGCCAGGTTTTTCAGTAAGAACAGGCGTATGCCAGGGTCGGCCAGGTAGGTGCCGAGTTCTTCTGCGGCCGCTTTACGGTCGGTAATGGTGGGCGGATCGAGGGTTGCCAACGCAGCAAAAATTTCGTGGTGGCCCGGCCGGTAGCGCCGGGGGGCAATATCCACGACCACCAGCTGCTGCACCAACTCCGGGTGGCTCAGGGCCACCTGCATGGCCACTTTGCCTCCCATGCTGTGCCCCAGCAGGTAGCACGCCTGAACGTCGAGGGTATGCAGGGTTTCGGCTACGTCTGCGGCCAGCAGGGGATAGTCCATGGCCTCGGTATGAAAACTGCGGCCGTGGTTGCGCAGGTCCAGCAGAACCACCTGGTAGCGATCTGCCCAGGTTCGGGCCAGCGTCTGCCAGTTGTCAAGCATACCAAAAAGGCCGTGGAGGATGACCAGTGGCTGGCCTTCGCCAAAAATTTTATAGTGAAGCATAGCGGAAGCGTACGTGGGAAAAAAGTGGGGCATTGTCTAAGTCAAAGTGGCAGGGCATTTTTTACTGGTTATCGTGGCTCCTGACTTCGTTGAAAAAGCCTTGCCGGGAACTCCGCTAACGGCATACTAAATTTCCCTGCCGCTCCGGCTTAGGTATAAGCAAAAACCTCAGTAGTGGTAAATGTTTTACCTTCCGCCCTTACCGGGCGGCCTATTTTGTCCGGGCGGACAATTTATACTATTTAACTATGCACTGGGGTATTGACTTAGGCGGTACTAAAATTGAAGGGGTTATTCTGGCCGATGATGGTTCCGTGGTGGATCGTCGCCGAATTGCCACGGAGCGGGAAAAAGGGTACCAACACATCGTTGGCCGCATCGGCCTGCTGGTCCGCGAGATGCAGGAGGCAACTGGCCTGATTCCGGAGAAAATTGGTATTGGAACGCCGGGCACGATCGATCCGCCCACCGGCCTGATGAAAAATTCGAACACTACGGTGCTCAACGGGCAGCCACTAAAAATTGACCTGGAAGCGGCCATGGGTATTCCGGTCATCCTGGCCAATGATGCCAACTGCTTCGCCGTGGCGGAGGCCCGGATGGGCTGCGTGCCGGAGGCAGCCCCCGGGGCAAAAGTCGTCTTCGGGGTCATCCTGGGCACGGGTACCGGAGGTGGCCTGGTGGTCAACGGCCAGGTACTGGCCGGCGCGCAGGGAATCGGGGGGGAGTGGGGCCATATGTTCCTCGACAATTCCGGCGGGTACTGCTATTGTGGCCGGGTGGGCTGTGCCGAGCGTATTCTGGCGGGGCCCAGCCTGGAAAAATACTATGCCAACCTGAGCGGAAGATCCCTTACCATGAAAGAAATTGTGCCGCGCTACCGCGCGGGTAACGATGCCGCCGCCACCGCGACCATGGAGCGCTGGTTTCATTTTTTCGCTAAAGGCATCAGCACCATCATCAACGTTATCGACCCCGATGTCGTCGTACTCGGTGGCGGCCTGGGCAATATTGAAGAATTGTATACGAAGGCCGTGCCTCAGGTGGTCGACCACCTGTTCAACCCAAGAATGGACACTGTCTTCCTCAAGCCTAAGCTCGGGGATTCAGCGGGGGTATTCGGAGCGGCGCTTTTGAATTGACACGGCACCCGCAAGGCGGTACTCGCCTGGTTCGGTCTTCATGGTCCTCACGGCCCTTAAGGCAGCACGGATTGTCCCGCTACAACCGCTATCCCCCAACCCTACTTCTCCATTTCCGAGTACAACTGCCCGGCATTATAAGCTTTAAGCACGTGCCGGACGGTACCCGTTAGGTTCGGTGGCAATTCTTTCAACGGCCACCATTCCACATTTTCGAATTT
>JAUIIF010000086.1 GCA_030431945.1 Bacteroidia bacterium
TTAAATAATCACGGACCTTTTGTTACCTTTTAATAAAACCTTCGTCACAAGACCGAATTCACTAAAACAGACTACCCAAACTGAAACAACAACACTTGCAACAACACTTTTTGAGACAGGATTGCGTACAGGTCTTTTGTGTTAAGAAACAGGTATTACAGCTCTTTTAATAATCCCAAGAACAGTGTGTAAAGTTTTGCGCCGCTTCCTCAAAATGAGGAAAGCGGCGCTTTTACGTTCCGTTAACAAACCACGCAAGGAGAAGGACGGAACAAATTCTACCTTTAGCACCTTTAAAAGCGGCTACGTCCTTCCGCGGCTACGGAATGACCCAGCTGCTTTTCTACCCAGGGCAATCGCAAGAAGCGAGCGTTCGTCGGCCGAGGCGGACACGAAGTGGCCTGACTCGTCCGCCGAAAAGCGGTTTTGGGCCAATCGCTCGGCGGACGAGCCAGCTCGTTCCTCGCGCCTCGGCCGACGAACAATCTTGCGTTTATCCTGCTTTTCCACCCAGCCAAAGACTACACACCGTGAGACTGATTTTACCTTTTCTCCTTTTGCTCTCCTGGAGCATGACTGCTCAGTATGATCCTGGCTCAGACAACGCGCCCCCGGCGGCAACCGCCGTTTTTATGCCAACGGGCATCACCCTGGACGGGCAGCTGAATGAGCCGGGCTGGCGACAAAGTTCACCAGCAACGAATTTCTGGGAGACTTTTCCTTCAGACACCACCCGGGTCAGGGACCAGACGGAAATTTACTTCGGTTTTGACGACGACAACCTGTACGTCGCCGCCAAGTGCTACGTACAGGGCAATGAGTTTGTCATCAGTAGTCTGCGCAGGGACTTTCGTGCCGGAGGCAATGATAACCTGACGCTGCTGTTCAACCCCTTCAAAGACAAGACCAACGCCATCGTCTTTGGCATGAACCCCCTGGGGGTCACCAGGGAAGCCCTGATCTATAACGGTGGAGAAAACCAGGAAGACTTCCGCGAAGAGTGGGACAATAAGTGGCGGGGAGAAAGCTACATTGGCGAGGGGTACTGGTCCGTAGAAATGATCATCCCCTTTACGAGCTTGCGCTTCCCTGACGGCGATCCGCAGTGGTATTTTAACTCCTACCGGTTCGACACCCAATCCAATACCCGTTCCACCTGGAACCGTATCCCGCAAAATCAGATGATCATGAGCCTGGCGTACATGGGTACCATCGATTTTATCGGCGGTGCACCACAGGCACAGGGCGGTAACAACACCATCATTCCCTACGTGAGCGGAGGGGTGGCTAAAGACTTTGAAGAGAACAGTCCGACGGATTACTCCACAGCCATCGGCGGAGATGCCAAAATTGGTATTGGTTCCGGACTTAACCTGGACCTGACCGTTAACCCGGACTTCAGCCAGGTAGAAGTAGATGAGCAGGTCATCAATACCACCCGCTTTGAGGTTTTCTTTCCGGAACGCCGCCAGTTTTTTCTGGAGAATGCCGATCTGTTCGGCTCTTTCGGCTCTTCCGACCGGGCGAACCCTTTCTTTAGTCGCCGGATCGGCATTGCCCGTGACACCACTACCGGGCAGGCCATCCAGAACCAGATTTACGCCGGTGCCCGCCTGAGTGGCAAGCTCGGTGATGATTGGCGGGTAGGGCTCCTGAATATGCAGGCGGCAGCCGAACGCGAACAAGGTTTACCCGCCTATAATTATACCGTCGCTGCCGTACAGCGGCGTATCGGCGACCGCTCCGCAGCGGGGATCATCGCCGTGAACAAGCAGAATTTCACTGATTTCTCAGACAGCACGGAAACCAACGTAGACTTTAACCGCATCCTGGGTTTCGACTACAACCTCGCCACCAAAAGCAACATCTGGAACGGTAAGGTCTGGTTACACCGGAGCTTTTCGGACAAGGAAGGCGGAGATGGCTACAGCCAGGGCCTCAACCTGGCTTACCGCGTCCGCAACTGGAACGTGGAATACACCCACTTGTACATAGAAGATGATTTTAATGCGGAGGTCGGTTTTGTTCCGCGAACCGGCATTCTCAGTCCGTTCGTCTCCATCAGGAGAATTGATTACCCGGAAAATTCCAACATCATTCAAAAAGGCCCGACGTTGAGGTCTCGCCTCTTTTTTCAACCTACGGATGGCCTCACCGATTGGGGCATGCGCTTTATTTATGAGTGGCAATACGCAAACACCAGCCGCCTGAGTCTCTTTGCCCGCACCACCACTACCGTTCTTTTCGATGAGTTTGACCCCAGCCGGACCGAAGCCACCCCACTACCGGTAGGGGAGTACAGTTACCGTCGTTTCGGCGGCAGGCTCATGTCTGATCGTCGCAAAAAACTAAGCTTTTCGCTGGAGCCTGAATTCGGGCAGTTTTACAACGGGTCCACTGTCGGTGCCAGTGGTGGAATCGTGTACCGGTACCAGCCTTTTGGCTCAATTGACCTGCGTTTCAATTACCAGCACATTGACCTGCCGGAACCGTACGCGAGCACTTCGCTGTTCCTCATCGGTCCGCGGATTGACCTGACCTTCAGCAAGTCGATCTTCCTGACCACTTTCCTGCAGTACAACGAGCAATTTGACAACTTCAACCTCAACGCCCGTTTCCAGTGGCGCTTTGCGCCAGTATCCGATTTCTTCCTGGTGTATACTGACAACTACGACACCATCGGCTGGCAGGCCAGGAACCGGTCAATTGTGGCCAAGGCAACCTACTGGTTGAACATTTAGTCCATTTTACGGAGGCGCGGGCGCCGGTGCGAACAAGGGTAGAGGAGCAAGGAGGGCCGTAATTGACGGCCCCTGCCGGCAAGCAGTACCAGGCTCCGGCGAGTTGCGCCGGTCATTCGCCTTACCTGTTCAGCGCAACAAAGCGGCGGCGGCGGTAGCACGTGGTGCATTATCCAACCTATCTTCGCCCTGCTGTCGGTCTGTACCTGAGTCAAAGTAGTTTGGGCACAACCGATTAAAAACTAAACGGCCAAACGTTGTCTCCCGCCATTATCACCCTGCTGGTTGCTCTTGCCGCTGTCATTCTTTTCGTGACGGAGTGGCTGACGGTGGACCTGATCGCGATGCTGATCATCGTCGCCCTGGTAACCACTGGCGTCATTACGGCCGGGGAAGGCCTGGCGGGGTTCAGCAACGGGGCTACCCTTACGGTTGCCTTCATGTTCGTCCTTTCGGCTGCACTGCTGAAAACCGGGGCCCTGCAGTTGCTGGCCAGCCGGATGGCCGATCGGTTCCGCCGTCAGCCTAAGTACGCTACCCTACTGTTGATGCTGCTGGTGGCAGCCGTCTCCGCCTTCATCAACAACACGCCGGTCGTGGCCGTTTTCATCCCCATCGTAGGCCGCATTGCGGCCACGGCCAAAATCAACCCCGCCAAACTGCTCATCCCCCTTTCCTTCGCCAGCATCCTGGGGGGCATGTGTACACTGATCGGCACCTCTACCAACATTTTGGTGAGTGGCATTGCGGAGGAAAACGGTCTTCCCGGCTTCTCTGTGTTCACCCTTGCCCCCGTAGGCTTGGTGTTGCTGGTCGTAGGGGTCGTTTACCTTACCTATCTCGGCGGGCAGCTCCTGCCGGACCGGGAGGCAGAGACGAGCCTGGCGGACCAGTTCGCCCTCCACGATTACCTGGCGGAGATCGTGATCCCCGACAATTCGCGGCTGGCGGATACCCGCATCATGGACTCCGCCATTGTCCGGGAATTAGATATGGACATCATCGAAGTCCGCAGAGGCCGCGACCACTTCACCCTCCCACCGGGAGACTTCCGGCTAACGGAAGGGGATACCCTCAAGGTGCGCTGTGACCGTGACAAGATTAAGGGGCTTAAAGACTGGGTAAGGTTGGTGGACCAGTCTGCCGGTGTCCGCGTCATGGGAACGGGTCTGGAACGGGACAATTCCAGCCTGATCGAGATGGTCATCACTCCGAATTCTGAATTCGTTGGCAAGACGCTGCGCCAAGTCGACTTCCGGCGCGCGTACCGCGCCGTGCCCCTGGCTATTCGCCAGCGGGAAGCTACGCTCAACGAACGCCTGTACGAACTTCCCCTCACCGCCGGCGACGTCATTCTCGCCGAAGTAAAGACGCATTACCTCACTGAGTTGCAACGCATCGAACAACAACAGGACAGCCCCTTCATTCTGCTTTCCAGTAATACCATCAGCGACTTTAAACGGACCCGTTTCTTCTTTGTCCTGGCGACCATCATTGGTGTCATTGGCTTAGCTACGGCAGGGATTACGCCCATCAGTATTGCCGCCTTGCTGGGGGTTTGTACCTTGGTATTGGGGCGTACAATCAGTATGAGTGAAGCGTACGAGGCCATCGACTGGAAAATAGTTTTTCTGCTCGCCGGCTCCCTTAGTTTAGGCAAGGCCATGAACAACAGCGGGCTCGACGAGGGTATCGCCGGCCTGCTTACCGGCTCCATCCACCAACTTGGTACGTATGCACTGATCGCTACCATTTATCTGGTAACCAACCTGCTCACCGAAGTAATGAGTAATAACGCAACGGCCGCGCTATTAGCTCCCGTAGCGATTGCTGCAGCCCAGCAACTGGGCCTGGACCCCATGCCCCTGCTCGTCACCGTCACCATTGCCGCCTCGGCCAGCTTCATGACACCGGTAGGCTACCAGACGAATGCCATGGTGTACAGTGCCGGTCGCTACCGCTTCCGGGATTTTACCCGGGTGGGCACCCCGTTGAATTTGCTCTGTTGGCTGATCACGACCCTATTGGTCCCAATAGTTTTTGGCTTGTAGTACGCTGTCGTTACCTAGATCGTGCCATCCCGCTTCATCTCCTTATCCAGGTAGTCCACCGCCCGGGCCGTAAAGGCCATGTAGGAGATGGAAGGATTCTGCGTACCGGCACTCGTCATAAACGAACCATCCGTCACGAAAACGTTTGGAACAGCGTGTACCTGGTTCCATTTATTGAGAACACTGGTACGGGGATCCCGTCCCATCCGGGCAGTTCCCATTTCGTGGATACAGGCACCGGGGGCAGTAGGGGCATTGTAAGTGGTGATGTTCTCACAACCGGCCGCCAGCAGCATTTCCTCGACACATTCCACCCCGTCAATACGGAGCTTCCGTTCATTTTCTTTCAGACTGGCATCGAACACGAGCTTCGGGATGCCGTACTGGTCCGTTTCGCTCTCGTGGAGATAGAAACGGTTTTCGTGGTAAGGAAGGAGCTCTCCGAAACAGGTGGCCCGGATCGTCCATTCGCCCGGGCTGGAGATCGCCTCCTTAAAGCCAGGGCCGAGTGGCGCGTTCAGGTTTACGCCGCGAGCAGCCCCTCCCTGATAACCGAAGCCCCGGATGTAGTCATCCCGCTGGGTTTCCTTGCTGATGTTCCGAAACCTGGGGATGTAGAAGCCGCCGTTTGGCTTACGCCCCTTATAGTATTTGTCCTTATGGCCCGTGTAGGTACCGCTACCGCCCATGCCGTAGTGGTGATCCATGATGTTGTGGCCCAATTCACCGGAATCATTTCCCAGGCCATCCGGAAACCGTTCGGATTTGCTGTTCATCAAAATCGCCGTAGAGCCAATGGTACTGGCGTTGAGGAAGATGATTTTAGCGTAGTATTCGCGGGATTCTTTCGTTTCAGCATCGATGACGTTGACGCCAACGGCCCGTTGGGTTTTGTCATCATAAATAACGGAATGGACAATTCTATTAGCCAGCAACGTCAGGTTCCCCGTATCATTTGCCACCGGTATCGTGGAAGAGAGGCTGCTGAAGTAGCCCCCGTACGGGCAGCCCCGCCAGCAACGGTTCCGCGCCTGGCACTGCCCCCGCGTCCCGTGGTGAAGCTCCGGAATGTACTGGGTCAGGTTTGCGGTACGTCCGGGGGTGACGCGGCGAACGTTCCACTTGCTTTCGACGGACTGCTTGAAATGGTCTTCTACGCAGTTGAGATCAAAGGGTGGGAGAAACTCTCCGTCCGGCAGGTGCGCCAGTCCTTCTTTTTTTCCCTGAACACCAACGAATTTTTCTACGTAGGTGTACCAGGGCTCGATATCTTTATAGCGAACGGGCCAGTCGATGGCAATGCCGTCTTTCATATTTGCTTCGAAATCCAGGTCACTCCAGCGGTAACAGTGCCGGCCCCACATGATGGAGCGTCCGCCGACGTGTTCGCCACGAATCCAGTCAAAGCGTTGGTCCTCGTTATAGTCCCGCTCGTCATCCTTTACGATCCAGGGCTTGTTGTCCTGATTTACCCACCAGGAAAGACGGTTTTGCTTGTAGTAGTGGGCGGAGATTTCTTCGCGGGGAACTTTACCCTGAAATTCCAGGTCCCAGGTATCCAGGCTTGCCGTTGGGTACTCCCCGTGCTTGACCATCCGCCCCCGTTCCAGCATCAGGGTTTTGTATCCTTTTTTGCAGAGTTCCATGGCGGCGTAGCCGCCGCTGATGCCCGACCCCACAACAATGGCATCGTAGCTGACTTCCTCTTTACCCTGGGAATTGAATTTCATAATTTATCGACTTGTGCCCGCAGGCATATATCCGTAACGGCCCGCCCCGATGCCGGAGGGGCCGTTACGGGCAAACATTGCTGATTAAAAAAACTTGCGCGGCACCCTGCGGCCGCGCCGGATAAAGTGGGTAATGCGCCCTTTTTGATCTTCTTGCGAAGACCCGGATTCGCTACAACGCCCAGGCTTTTCCTCCCGTCAGCTCCTGCAGGTCACCACAGGGGATGTACTCTCCGGGAACCGGATCGTAGGCCAACATCGTCGTCGCTACCTCCTCCGTGTTGAAGTAAGAGCTGATGATCATCGACTTGAGGTTAAAGTAAGCATCCTTGGCCGTGGCCTCGTCTGATTCAACGGCTTCGGCCGTCGGCACATCTTCGCCGGACATTGTCATTTCGCTTTTAAACGTCTTGTAGTGCAGGTCCTGATCCTGCAAATACATCAATGCCTTGTCCGATTCCAGTGCGGCAAAACCGCCAGGGTTATCCGCATCCATTTTTTTCATCAGCAACCCGAGGGCTTCCCGGGAACGCGCCTGGTTTTCCTCATTGTAGACCGCTCCGATCATCTTATCGATCATCTGGGGTACGCCGACATCCAAGGCACCTGGCGTACCGTCAGCGGGGAGCATGGTATCGGCCAGTTTGGAGATGTAGGCGTATTCGGCAGCGGTAAAGAATGCCGGAGCGTAGGCCGTATCCTTGATTTCCGGGTCGGACTTACAGCTCGTGAAAAAAGCGGAGACGAGTGGTGCGCTCACGGCAAAGCCTGCGGCGTAGCCGGAGTAGCGCAGTAATTCTCTTCTTTTCATTTTTTTTATTCTTGCAACTCTTCCTTCGCCGGCCCAGGGCCGGCGAAGGAGAAGTTTAATTTACATATTCATTTTCTTCAATTCCTTCACGGCGTGGTCCGCAGCACGGGCCGTAAAGGCCATGTAGGTCAGGGACGGGTTGACACATGCGGCGGAAGCCATGAAGGCGCCGTCCGTCATGTACACGTTTGGCGCAGCCCACAGGCGGTTATGCTTATCCACCACACTGTTTTTCCGACTCGACCCCATGCGGGCCATGCCCATTTCGTGGATACCGAGCCCGGGGAAACTGTGGGCATCGTAGGTGCTCACGTCCTTAAATCCGGCGGCTTCCAGCATTTCGGCGGCATCGCTCATCATGCGCTCCTTCATGGCGTAGGCATTGGAGGTCCACTTTACGTCAAAAGTGAGGGTGGGCAAATTGTCTTTATCCAGCTTGTCCCGGTTGATGGTCATCCGGTTGTTGGTATCCGGCAGGGCTTCTGCGAAGGCGGTCATGCCCATTTGCCACGGGCCTGGTGCCACGAGGGCCTCCTTAAGGCCGGGGCCCACTTTCACGTTCATCTCCCGGACGGCGCGCATCCAGTTCGTCCGGCTACCGCCGCCCTGGTATCCCCAGCCGCGGATGAAGTCCTTACTGGCACTGGCCCGATCGCCCAGGTTCTGGTACCGGGGGATGTAAATACCGTTGGGTTTGCGGCCCTTATAGTATTTATCGCCGTACTCATCCAGTTTACCGTTAGCGCCTACCCGGAAGTGGTGATCCATAATGTTGCCACCAAGTTCGCCGCTGACGTCCAGCGTCATTTCCTCTTCGTGCTCCGTGTTCATCACGATGTAGGAAGACGGAATGGCGGAGGCACAGAGGAAGATGACTTTGGCGTAGAATTCGAGGTCTTCGCCCGTTTCCGTATCACGCACGCGGACACCTTTGGCTTTACCGGCCTCTTTGTCCATGATCAGGCTGTAGACGGAGCTGTTTGAGCGCATCGTCATGTTGCCCGTTGCCTGGGCGACCGGAATGGTAGAGCTCAGGCTGCTGAAGTAGCCCCCGAAAGGACAGCCCCGGATGCAGCGGTTACGGTATTGACAAGCTCCCCGGGTTCCTTTGTGAATGGCGGGATCATAGGCCGTCAGGTGGGCCACCCGGCCGGCGGTGATGACCCGGCCCATTTTATCCATCACTCCTTTCCGCAGATGATCTTCTGCGCAGTTGAGGGGCATCATGGGCAGGAATTTGCCGTCGGGGAGTTGGGGGAGGCCCAGTTTCTCACCGCTGATGCCGGCGAACGTCTCGACGTAATCGTACCAGGGGGCAATTTCATCATACACCACTGGCCAGGGGGTACCGTGGCCATCGCGTGCGTTGGCTTCAAAATCCATTTGGCTCCAGCGGTAGCTGTGCCGGCCCCACATGATGGAGCGGCCACCGGTGTGGTAGCCCCGCATCCAGTCAAAACGGGCTTTTTCCTCGTAAGGGTGCTCATCATCCTTTACGAACCACTTTTTGTGTGATTCCCGGATGGTGTAGCCGGTACGGTTTTGCTTGGGGTAATGCTTGGCGATTTCGTCCTGGGGCGTACGGTTGTTGTTGGGCAGTTCCCAATCATCCAGGTTAGCGGTTTCGTAGTCGACGCCGTGCTTTACTTCCCGTCCTTTTTCGAGGACGAGCGTTTTCAGCCCTTTGGTCGTCAGCTCCATCGCAGCCCAGCCACCACTGATGCCGGTACCGACGACAATGGCGTCGTAGGTGACTTCTTCGTCACCCTGAGAGTTAAATTTCATACTTTTCGTGCTTGATCGATGTCCGGTTTTTTGATAAATTATTGGCCGGCCAAGCTACGAATAAAGTTTCGGCCGTCCCCGGAGGCAATGTCAAATAAAAGGTTAACGTAGGCTTTAACGGTGAATATGGCGGCTTGTTTTGTTTCCCACCAAACAAAATGAGGCGCGGCCGCAGGTGCAGACATGGTTGATAATCAACTATGTCTGCACCTGCGGCCGCGCCTGCAAAAATCTTCCGCGAAGTTTTCCCGATTCTTTTTTTTACCGGAGGTTTCCGCCTGCCAGTGCCTTGAAGAGCATTCCGGCGGGCATGGTCTCGTTGAGCTGCATGCCGTTCAGGATCGCCAGTTCGTTCATCCGGTCAGCGGGAATTCCCTGGCTCTGGAGTGCCTGCTGCAGGGTCTGGCTCCGGGGGTTGGTAACAATCTTGATCCGTTCGGGCTGGCGGTTCAGTTTGCTCGGGTCAGAGAGCTGGCTGAAGCTGCCGATCGAGCCTTCAATTTCCCGCTGGTAACTATTGAAATCCTGCGCAAGCGCCATGCCCAGCATCATGTAGGTATTGCCGCCGTAAGAAATGAAACTGGCCAGTACCCGGATGGTTTGGGATTGGGTACCGTCCTGGGAAGTTTGGGTAACGTCGCCGAGTACCGTGTAGGCGGGCAGCCCGTTAATCGCTCTTTCACTCTGGGAGGCAACGTTGAGCTTGGTCTCCTGAATGAAAGACTGCGCGGCAGCCCGCTGGTCAGCGCCCTGCGCCAACTTCATCTGCATTACTGATTTCTGGTCGTTACTGACCATTTGCACCATGCTTGGAGAGTTGAGCAATTGCCAGTTGCGGGGAATACTGAACTGGAATTTCAGTTGGGGATGGTAAAAAGCACCGTTTTCCACGTAGCCCTGGTTAGGGTCTTCGCCGTACAGCATACCGTCAATCAGGCGCAGGTAACCATCGCGGTTGACGTCATATTTTTGTCCCGGGCCTTCTGCTGCCTGGTACTGCTGGGCCAGTTGCTGCACGCGTACTTCGCGGTCAGCGGGGTCTGGGTGGGTGCTTAGGAAGGTAGGTACGCGGTTGTCAGAACCGCCGCTCAGACGATCGAGGGTACTGAAGAAGCCGGCCATTTCGCGGGCATCGTAGCCGATACCGGTACTGTATTCTACGCCAAGCTTGTCGGACTGACTCTCGGCATCCCGGCCAAATTTCAGAAATAGCAGCTGCATACCCTGCATGAGGCTTTCGCCCTGGCTGGCGAGTTCCGGGCTCAGGATCATGCCGCCGATCAGGCCGATCTGCGCCAGCGTTTGCTTACTTTGCTGTTGTACGGTATGGCGTGCGGTTACGTGACCGATCTCGTGCCCCAGTACTCCGGCAAACTGTGCTTCATTATTAAAGTGGGCCATAATGCCGCGGGTGAAGTACACAAAGCCACCGGGTACGGCAAAGGCATTCACGACCGGAGAGTCCACCAGCTTGAAGCTCCAGGGCAGGTTCGGGCGATGGGACGTTCTGGCCATGGCCATGCCCTTTTCAGAGAGGAATTGGGCCAGCTTCGGATTATCGTACACGCCCATTTCTGCCACCACCTGGGGGTCATACGACTGCCCCATTTGGATTTCCTGCTGTTCCGAGATAAAGGACACCTGTTTTTTGCCCGTTACCGGATTGGTGGCACAATTAGGCAACAGGAATAAGGCAGCGAGCGCAAGGCCGGCGGCGTACAGAGTTTGAGTGAATCTTTTCATGCTGGTTGGTTTATACTTGTAATGCTATAAGCGTCTGACGGGCAGTAGATGTTTGGGTCACATCTGGGCCTAGAACGCGGGGCCCCGAAAATTAGGGGTATTCTTCCTAAATTTTTAACGGTAACTTAAAACTACCGGCTCACTTCCTTGGGGTAGCCCAAAAAGTATTTTCTGTAAGTCC
>JAUIIF010000780.1 GCA_030431945.1 Bacteroidia bacterium
AGACAACAACGGATAGCATCCTGGTGCTCATTAACGTAAGGGACGCGCCAACCAACTTTGCGGTTCCGGAAAATTTAACCGCTACGACCTGGCTGCGAACCGTTGACGGCAGTGAATTCCCGCTGGGAGAGCGCGTAAGTTTACTTCCTTACGAATACCTGATCCTGCGCAATTAAACAGCTTACCTGATAACGGCTTTCAGGGCTGCCTCGGGCTGGACAATTCTACCGGTCATCTTACTATCCGCTACGTTCTTTCCAGTGGACCGTAGGACTTTGTAGGCTTCCTTCGCGGAAAGGTTCGGGTTGACGGACCGCATTACCCCAAGCAAACCAGCGACGAATGGGCAAGCCATGCTGGTACCGCTAAACACCTTATAGTTATTGTCCGGCGTTGTGCTGTAAATGCCTACACCTGGTGCGCCGATGCCCTGGCGGAGGTTATTTACGGTATTGCTGAATACGGCACGCTGCAGGTTTTGGTCTACGGCGGCAACGGTGATCATGTCCGTAGCGTTGGCCGGGGCATAATCTTTGGCATCCCGGTTACTATTACCTGCGGCGGCTACTACGATGGCCCCCTGATCGATCGCGTACTTAACGGCCTGGCTGTAAGCCTTCTGACGACTGGAGTTACTTGGTCCTCCCAGCGAGAGGGATATCACGTCGGCTCCTTCATCGGCTGCTTCGATGATGCCCGCAATGATGGATTTCTGCGTCCCCATTCCTCCGGCACTAAGGACCTTGATGCTCGTTACCTCCACAAAGGGCTGCCGGCCGCTGCCGGCCAGGCTACCGATACCGATACCGTTGTTCGTCACACCGGCTGCGATACCGGCACAATGGGTACCGTGCCCCATCGGGTCGTTATCATATTTATTATCAACGGAAAAGTAGTTGGCCTGAAGGTCCTCGTGCTTTCCGTCCACGCCCGTATCGAGAATGGCGATTCTGGCCTTTTTTACGGGGGTCTGTCTGGCCAGCAGGCTGTAATAGCCTTCCATATTCAAAACGTCCATTGCCCACTGCTGATCAGTTTCCGGATCGTTGATACTGAGCGAAGGGTTACGTTTCTGCGCGTCGGCTTCTCCGTTTATGAGCGGTTCCAGTCGTACAATTTCATTGGGTTCGAAGTAGGCTACGGAACTTGCCCGTGCTAGTTGGTCCGCTGCTGCCGAAACCTCCGTATTGGAGACATCAACTACCAGATAATTATCCAGCAGCGTTGCCTCCTGGTCGGCCGGCGTAAAGGCGGGACTGACTTTCCACCCCTGTCGGAGAGCCAGGGCGGTAAAGTCTTTACCGTCAACGCCCTCTTTCAGTTCCACCAGGAATTCTCCCTGGGGGTCGAGGTCACTTTCCGCTGAAATTGTCTCCACCTGAAATGCCGGTTCTTCGGTCTGCAATAAATGTGCGGCTGTAAAAAGACCAAGTGTAATCAACACCGCGACCCAAACGGGGATGCGTTTAGCTACGGCGAGACTTTGTACGAGTCCGACCATACCCAGCAGGAGAAAGTCTTTCACAATCCTGGGTATGGCCTCATTCATGGTAGCTGAAACGCTGTAATCGGCGAAAAAAAGTAGGCCAACGCCTGCGTAGGTAGCCAACATCCAGAGGTTGGAATCTTTGAGATTCCGGCGCCAAAACCATACGGATAATAAGATAGCAACGATAAACAGCATAGGGTGATAATTTGGTCTTAAGGTAAGGCCTTACCTCGTTTATGCTGGTCTTCCATCGATGGATGAAGGATAAGAGTAGACGAAGTAACCAAACTTAAAACGTGATAATCTGCTGTTTAGATGTGCCAGCGTAAAAATTTGGTGGGGAGAGAGGTGGCCGGAGGCGGGTATTTTGGCGGAAAGGGTAGCGTTTTACGTGGGGCAAGTGGCCCATCAGCTGCCGGTAGCAGGTGCCTCAGACTTTTAGTAAAGCCTATAAACGGAGAAAGCCCCGCAGCGATGGCTGCGAGGCTTTCATAAATTGGCGGCGACCTACTCTCCCGGGATCAAGTCCAAGTACCATCGGCGCTGGGCAGCTTAACTTCTCTGTTCGGAATGG
>JAUIIF010000781.1 GCA_030431945.1 Bacteroidia bacterium
GTAGCCATTTTGTGCCATTTTCATGACCGAAGGTGATGGCCGTGTATTCGGGAGTATCCGTCAGGATAGCCAGTTCCCTTACGTGGCCATAAGGCTCGTTTGGCACTTCGGTGCGGGGAGAGTAGCTGCCATGGGTTTCCAGCACCGAAGCGAAGGTGGTGGTGGTCGCGCCCGCTCTGCGGAGAACGAAAGCAGGATCGCGGCGCAGGTTGTATTCCGGGTCGTTTGCTCCTGGACGGACCAGCAGGATTTCGTCTCCGGGCTGGGTAGTCATCGTTTGAGTGTAAAAAGTGTTTTTGTCGAACCAGCCAATTTCAGCGCTTTCCCCCGCTGGGTGACCACTTGCCTCCAGCCAGAGGTGCTGGTAGCCGTATGCGCTTCCGAGGGGGCGTAACTCACCCTTCGTCGCATAGTCGAAGTCGGTGGAAAGCAGCTGACCGTGGTACCAGGTCGGCAGATCGTGTAGTGCTTTTTTTGCCCCAACGGAGCGGAACACATCAATAAGCAGTGGTTGCGCGAACGCAGGTACAGTTAAGAGGATCTGAGAGCGATGGAGGACGCGGTCGGGGTAGGCGTTGTCCACCTTTGCGCTTATTAACTGCACCTCGGCACCTGCGGCCTTGCCCGCGCTGAACGCGTAAAGGTCGGGGTGAAGCTCTTCCGCGATGCTGATCTTACCTTCGTAGTGAGACGTTTGGTCGATGACCAGCGTGTTGTGGGCAATGGATTGCTTCGCCCAGGTATTGTTCTCCTTCAGGTATCTCCCGCCGCCTTTTTGGTCGATGTTTACCCAGCGGGCCGAGCCGTAATCCTGAATCACCTCCCCGCTCTCGTTGTAAAGGGAGTAAGCCAGTTTATCGAAGTGCCCGTGGCCCATGCCCTGGGCGGAGTACTTCATGACCAGGGTTGTTTGGTCATTCTCCGTACCGTAAGCGCGCAGTACGCCAACTCCACCTTCGTTACCTTCCGGCCCGTCGGTAAAGGTCATTGATTTTGGCGTGTAAGGGGTCGTCTTTCCGGCGGCAATGGCCCGGGCAACGGCCAGGCCTGCCTCATCAAGGGTGTACGCGCCCTGTTGCTCAGCCAGCGAGAGCAGGCTGGGGTCTTTGCCAAAATAGTAGTAAGCATAGTCCACCGTCTTCACTACCTCTGGTGCGTACAGTGACATGCCCTTTTGGGAATCGTTGAGGGGAAAGAAATTCCCCGTTGGGTCGGCCTGATTCAGCAGGGAAAAGACCGCTTTTTTGAGAATTTCATTTCGGTAAGTAAAGAGGTTAAGGTCGGGTCGTTTTTCGGCCAGGGCCTTACCGAAAAGTAAGAAGGGAGACAAGGCGTACCGCAGGTAATACGGGCCTTCGGTGAAGTATCCGTCGGGGGAGAAGCTCAGGTCGAGCTGCGCCAGAAACCCCGCCCGGCCGTCCTTGTCTTTAATCCGGCCCGAATCGTCGTCGCGCAGATCATCCGATAATTCGGCGGAGGGGATGCCGTACAACGATCTTTGCACCAGCGCATCGTCGCCCATCACCAAACCGATCATCCCTACGGCGGCATTGCCCCAGGTAGAATGATTGTGGATGCGGTTGAAGAACTGCGGGTTCTCCAGCGAAAGGAAGTCCGCCATCGGCCGAAACAGTTCATTGTTGATCCGCTCGCGGTCGGCCGGTTCTAACCAATCGTAGATGTCTCCGTAGCCCTCGCTGACGTACACCAGCCAGTTGGCGTCGTTCAGGCATTGCCAGAAAATCTTTCCCGTAGCGTAAGACCGGGCCGTCGGGTGCGTCGGCCAACGCTGATAAACGTCGGCGTAAGCCAGCAGGGCATCTTTGAGTAACACGGCGTATTTTTCTTCTCCCGTAAGCCGGTAAAGTGCCCCCGCATCGCGGAGGGTGGACCAGTTGCGCTTGTGAATTTCGTGGGTCGGCCCACCCGCCATGTCCTTCGGGAGCGGAACCTGAATGCCTGTGGCCATTTCCCCATCTACCCGAGCCCGGGTAGCAGCTATTTGCTCGGCGAATGCCCGGGGGTAGTGACTATCCGTAGAGGTGTCGGTAGAGGAGCAAGCC
>JAUIIF010000087.1 GCA_030431945.1 Bacteroidia bacterium
TTCTTACCCGACGGGCGGATGATCGCCACCGACAAAAGCGGCAAACTGCTCCTGGTCGACGCCACCGGCAACAGCAAGGAGATTACGGCGGGTATTCCCCCCGTTAAGAACGTGGGCCAGGGCGGCCTCCTCGACATCCTGTTAAGTCAGGACTTCGCGAACGACCGCCTGGTCTACCTCAGCTTCAGCAAACCAGCTACCGCTGACGATACCGAGAAAGCCGACGCCAGCACGGCCATCGGCCGTGGCCGCCTGAGCGACGATGAAACCAGCCTCGAAAACTTCGAAATCCTCTACGAGGCCGGTCCCAAAACCGACAAGCCCTACCACTACGGCAGCCGTATGGTCTGGGGCCCACAAGACGGACACCTGTACTTCACCATCGGTGACCGCGGAGAACGCGACGTCAATCCGCAGGACAGCACCCGCGACCACGGCAAGGTCTACCGCATCGCGGCCGACGGCTCCATCCCCGCCGACAACCCCTTCGCCAACGCCCCGAACGCCAAAAAAGCCATCTACTCCTTCGGCCACCGCAACCCGCAGAGCCTGACGGTACATCCGGAAACAGGAGAGATCTGGGAAACAGAGCACGGTCCCCGCGGCGGCGACGAAATCAACATCATCAAGCCGGGCAAAAACTACGGCTGGCCGGTTATCAGCTACGGCATCAACTACAACGGCACCCAGTTTACTGAAAAAGTAGCGCAGGACGGCATGGAACAACCCCTCCATTACTGGGTTCCGAGTATTGCCCCCAGTGGCATGGCCTTCATTACCGGAGACAAATACCCGGGTTGGGAAGGCGACCTGGTAGTCGGCAGCCTCAAGTTCATGCGCCTCCAGCACGTCCGCCTCGACGGCACTGACGTCATTGGCGAAGACAAGCTCATCAACAATATGGGCCGGGTAAGGGACGTACGGATGGGGCCGGACGGCTACCTGTACGCTTCGGTAGAAGGAGAAGGGATTGTAAAACTGGGGGTAAAGTAGCCCGGGGTTATGGCTAACTGATCAGGAAAGCAATAATCACCAGTAATACCCCGCCTGCGGCAAAGAGTCGGATGCGTTCCGACCGTTTTTCTTGCTCTCGCTGTTGCCGGCGTTGCAGGTTCAGCGGTGTTTCCACGTCGTGGTTGATCCGGCAATCGTAGGTAAAGTTGTTACCGCCGGTATGGTCGATGGAAACCTCGCAGAGTTGTTGGTCCAGGAACAGCGTATAGGTCTTAGATTCCTTCACGGAAAAGTCGATGGCTACCACACTATTGTTACAGTGGACGACCACGTGGTGGGTCGTCTCGCCGTGAAACAGGCCTAATTTATAGGTGTTTCCGTAGTGGCCCGTAATGTTCCAGGCGTGTTGTGCCATGCGGCTGTGCAGTTTTAGGAATGGTTTGCACGCCGCTGAAAGCGCCAACGTGCTGCTATTCAATGCAAAAGGTAGGTAAAATAGTTGAAGCGGTAAAAACTTTAACAGAGGTTGGCGGCTGGCTGACCGTTCCAGTTTCCGTTGGCCTCCAGCACCGTGAAACGGGTAAACATCTCCTCTTTGTACCAGTTGCGTTCGCGGGTAAGTTTAACGACCTCGCGGTGGTGATCGGAGCGGTAGGCAAAATCCTGCATGGCTTTTCCGCTGGTCCAGAGGCTGAAGGTGGCCTGCATGAAAATCGGGTACTCCCCTACCCCGATGCTCAGGGTGCGGGCCGGGTGGTCGTATACGGAAGCACTGGTCTTGGGCACGTACCGCCAAAAGTCGGGCAGCTTGCGCGTGCGGATGGTGGCGCGGGTAATTACGGCCACGGGCCGGGCGGGGTCATAGGCTGCGGGTTCCGGGGTGAAGGGCTGCTCTCCTCCCCATTTTCCGTGGGTCATGGTGGGGAGCAGAAAGAAGGTGGCGCGGTCGCAGGTGCGGGCAAGGTTTTCCTGAAACCAGGGGTGGCCGGCAAAAAACTGATCGGCCGCCGTCCGGTCGTCCCAGTGTCCCAGCAAAGCGTAAACGCCGAAATTGGGCTGCAGGCCAAAGCCGTTCCCGCCGCCACTCCCCAGCAGCCGGCCGAAGCGGAGGCCGGCGGTGCCGGCCAGGGGGTTGGATAAGGGCCAGCCGAGCATCCGCCCCATTTGAGTGAAAGCCCAGGCTTTGTCCTGCAGCCGGTCGTAGCGAAAAAGAGTTACGGTCGTGATTGGTGGCATGTGGGACTATTAACGCCAAAAAACAAAGGTGGTTTTTGGGTTAAGGCATAGTTTTGCCCACCCGATCCTTTCGCGTACTTTATATTGCGCCCCATGCGAGCCTACTTACTCTGCTTTTTTGTTCTTTTGCTCTGCACCTGCGTCAACGCCCAAAGTGTTCCGGAGCTGATCGAAGCCCTGGATGATGCCGACACGGACGGTGAGCGCTACGGCATTCTGTACGACCTGACGGGGGAACTGCTCGAATCCTCCCGCAAGGAAGACCGTGAACTGGCCGTCAACTTCAGCAAACAGCTGCTGACAACCGCTAAGCGCCTCGGGGATAACAAACTCATCGGCCCCGCCGCCTACACCCTGGCCCTGTCTTACCGCAACCTCCGGGACGAGCGCAACACCGATAAATTCATGGCCGAAGCCGTGGACTACGGTATGCAGGCCGGTGCCGCCGACCTGATCATGCTGGCCGTAGCCGAACGCAACCGCCTGGCCACCAAAAACCGGAACTACCGGGAAGCCGCAGCCATCAGCCAGCGCGCCCTCGACTACTTTACCCAGAATGGAGACGACCGCAGCCTGAGCGCGCTGCGCGCGCAACTGGAGCGTGAACAGGCCGCCCTGCAACGCCGGAAGCGGGAAGTAGAACAGGAAACCCGCGAACTGGCCGGAGAGGTTAACCGCCTGCAAAGCGAGAAGGAGCAACTCAGTGGCTCGAACCAACAACTACAGGGAACCAACCGCCAGCTGGCGCGCGAAAACCAGGTAAGAAACCAGCAGCTGGCGGAGAGCGCAGAAGAACTCGCTGCCCGCAGCGAACAACTGACGCAAACCCAGGAAGAAAAAGCGGCCGTGGAGAAGCGGGTCGCCGAAACCCGGCGGGAGATTAAAAGCCTGAGCCGGGAAGCGCTGGAACAAAAAGCCATTGCCACCGACGCCCGCGAACAACTCATGGAAGCAGAACTGGAACGCCAGGCCGCAGAAATAAAAGCAGAACGGCAAACCGTGCAACTCTACGCTGCCCTGGGCGGCGGGGCGGCCCTGCTGCTGCTGGCCCTGACCTTCTTTTCCCGCTTCCGGGTAAAGCAACGCTCCGCCAAGAAACTGGCGGAGGCCAACGATGAGCTGGAGGAAGCCCGCCAACAATCCGACGACTTACTGAAAAACATCCTTCCCGTTGACATCGCCGAAGAACTCAAAAGTACGGGTAAAGCCCGCGCGCGCCGCTTTCCGGAAGCGACCGTCCTCTTCTGCGACTTCGTCAATTTCACCAAAACTGCCGAAAGGCTGGGCGCCGAAGCGCTCGTGCAGGAGCTGGACGTTTGTTTCAAAGCCTTCGACAAGATCATGGACCGCTACCCCGGCGTGGAAAAAATAAAAACCATCGGCGATGCCTACATGGCCGCCAGTGGCCTCAGCTCCCGCAAGAGTCTGCCCAATGACATCATCCGGGCGGCGCTGGACATGCAACGCTTCTTAAAGGAAGAAGGCGAAAAGCGGGAACAGCTCGGGCTGCCTTTTTTCAGCGGCCGCATCGGGGTGCATACCGGCCCGGTAGTGGCCGGCGTGGTGGGGGCCCGAAAATTTGCCTACGATATCTGGGGCGACACCGTAAATGTTGCCAGCCGGATTGAAAGCAAAAGCGAACCGGGCCGCGTCAACATCTCCGAATCCACCTATCACCTGATCAAATATAAGTTCCGGTGTACTTACCGGGGCAAAGTAGAGGCCAAGAATAAAGGCCTGATTGACATGTATTTTGTCGACCAGGAACTAGTTGAAACCGCATAAACAAATTCTGGGCGATATTTGCGGGGAAAGGTCACCGCACCTCTCCACGTATTTTTGCGTTATTTTACCGCCCAACGATCATTCAAGCAGCCCCATGGCATTACAGATGAAACAAGAAGGCAAGTTCGAATACCTGGAAACGGGAGGACCGGGCGAACCCCTCGTTTTACTCCACGGACTGTTCGGTGGATTGAGCAACTTCGGTGCTCAGATAGACTTCTTCAAGGACAATTACAACGTCATTATCCCCACCCTGCCCATCATGACCCTGCCCCTGCGCAAGGTTTCCCTGGCCGGCCTTGTGGATCACCTCGAAGATTTTATTGTCCACAAAAATTTACCCCCCTTCCACATTATGGGCAACAGCCTGGGCGGGCACGTATCTATTTTGTATGCCCTGGCGCACCCCGATCGAATTGCGACCATTACCCTTTCCGGCAGTAGTGGGCTTTTCGAAAGCGCGATGGGAAATACCCTGCCACCACGGAAGAACTACGAGTTCATCAAGAAAAAAACGGAAAGCACCTTTTACGACCCGGCCGTCAGTTCAAAAGAATTAGTCGACGAAGTCTTTGAGACGGTCAATGACCGCAATAAAGGCCTGCGGATCATCATGACCGCCAAATCCGCCGTCCGCCACAACCTCGCCCATAAGCTGGACCAGATTAAAGCGCCGACGCTGCTGATCTGGGGAAATCAGGACACCATCACCCCGCCGTTCGTCGGCGAACAGTTTAATGAACTCATCGAGAATTCAGAATTACACTTCATTGATCTGTGCGCCCACGCTCCCATGATGGAGCGCCCCGTGGAGTTCAACGCCATTATGGGCGAATGGCTCAAACGGGTGAGCGGGGCGGTCGTGCAATAGAGCCGTCAAATTCTCGTGCTTAGCCAGCAACTCCCCCGTGGCACTTCGTTTGTTAGCAATCGGCTGAAGCCGATGCTGCTGAAACCTTCCACCACGCTATCCCTTCCAGAAACGCAGTAACAATACCTCCACCAGCAGTGCCCCCAGGGCAATCCAGATAAAGTACCGCCACAGCGGCGTGCCTTCGTTACGCTCCCGGATGTCTCCGATCAGACTGGCCTGGTTGTCGGCATCCAGCAGGGCGACGCCGGGAAGGTTCGCCAGCGCAGCCAGTTCGGTACCGTTCAGGTAGGTGAGGTCAGACTCCTTGCGATCATAATTGAAGGCAAAAGCATCAACGGTTTCGTCTCCCAGGACCAATTCATACACGCCCGCTTCCGGCACCTGATTACTGATCGTGAGGAGTACGCGATTATCGACCACCCGTTGTTCGGGGATAAATTCGCCGTTCTGGCCACGGAGTTTGAAGACCAGGTCTGCAGCAGCTCCACGGCGGTTGGTCTGGATAACTTCATCCTGGCCGATGGTGTACGCTGCTTGGCGGCGGCGGCCACTACTGATGCCCATTTTATAGAGCATTGGAATAAAAATTTCCGCATTCAGGGCCAGGTTATTTATTTCCGTAGCCAGGGGTGCGCTACTGAGGTAAACATTGCCCTCCCCCAGGGTATACTTGGCCAGTGCCGTAGAACCATCCCGGTAGGTGAGTAAAGATTCCTGCCGCCGGCTTCCCAGCCGGCTGATGGGGAAGTTACCCTGGCTCGCAGGTAGCCGTAAGGCGGCGGACCGGTTTCGGAAAACATCGCGGAAGATGAACTCCTGCCGGTTCAGCCCGCTTACTTCCCGCGGCTGTTCGGTGTAGGCCTCCAGGCGGTCCGCGGCCAATCGCGTCAACAGCGTATTGTAACTGGTAACATCGGCGTTCTGGGGTGGAAAAATCAGCAGGTTCCCCCCGTTTTCCACGTAAAGTCGCAGTTGTTCTGCCAGGCCGGAACCGATGCTTTGCTGGCCGGTCAGGATGATCAGGTCATTATCCGCCAGGCTCCCGTAATCGATGTTACGGCTTCCGGTATAATTGGCGGCAAAAACGGAGAGTCCGCCCAGAGCAGCCCGCAGGTTTCGGTTGGGCTGGCCGTCATCGTCAATGTTCAGCACGCTGACCTTGTCAGCCGTCCGGAAAGTCAGAAAGTACTTATCGTCAAATTGCACGGGAAAATCCGTGATCCGCAGCTCGGCCCGACCGATGCCCGGTTCCGTAATGTTCAGGTAGACGCTGTCGATCACGTAGTCCTGGGCCGGAATGGCCAGGGTCCCTTCAGGCTTATTCTGGCCGAGGTAATTAAGGCTCAGGCGGACGTTGTCCAGGTCTTCCGTCCCGTAATTTCTTACCCTGACCAGTAACAGGTTGTTTTGATTAAGCTGTGGTACCGGTGCCTCAAACCACGCCGAATCAATGCCGACATTCCGTTCCCGGACGGCGGCCAGGGGCACCAGGTTGGTTTGCACGTTGGTATCCAGCTGTTCTGCGCTCAGGTCAGTGATGTTGCGCTGAAAATCGGACACCAGGTAACTGATCTGGTTGTCGATGTTTTCCGTACGCAGCGCGGAGCGCTGCCGGGCGGCCACCACCGAGAGGCGCCGCGAAGCGGGCGCCACCTTGATCTCTTCAATCAGCTCCAGGGCTTCTTCCTGACCAACCAGGCGTTGGTTCCGGCCATTGAAGTTGTTATCTACTACCTGAAAACGGTCTTCCACGCCGTAGGCATTCACTACGTCGCGGGCCCGGTCTTTAGCAATTTGCAACAACGGTGCCCGGTCGGACTCGGCGCCCATGCTAAAGCTGTTGTCTACGTAAAGGCTGACCGCCTTCCGCCCCGTCAGCACCTCACGGGCGGAGGGAATAAAAGGCTGGGCAAAGGCAAATACCAGGGCCGCTACGGCCAGGCAACGCGCGAGCAGCACCAGCAGATTCCGTAAGCGGCTGCGCATACTTGTCTCTTCTTTGACTTCCTTCAGGAACTTTACGTTACTGAACGGCACCTTCTTAAAGCGCCGGAAGTAGAAGAGGTGGATAATAATCGGGATGGCGAGCGCGGCCAGGGCCCAGAGGAAATTGGGGTATAAGAATTGCATAGTCAGGGTAAAAGACGAACAGGGGCGGGGGAATGTTTTGCGCTGGGACGTAAAGGTAGTTGGTATTTTGGTCTGTTGGTGCCTGGAGCTGTTGCCCCGTTGGTATCCAAGCAGAGGTACCTCTGCTGCGGCCATCATTATTTTTCACCACAATTGGTCGTGCTTGCGCTGGCCGGGCTGGCAAAATAAAGCGGGCTGCCTCGCCGGAAAAGACGGACAGCCCGGTTAACAGGGAATAAGGTATGGATCCTAGACCAGCGACAAATGATTGACGGGGTCCTCTGCCGCTGCAACTTGGTTTTGCACCTGCGACCGCGCCCGCTGCCGCTGCCGGTACACCGTCCAGACAACCGCGACGAAGATGGTGAGGCCCCGGAAGACATTGGCCCAGACGCCGCCGGCAGCATTATCGGCCATATCGAAGGCCATCCAGTAAAAATTCATGAGTGCGTGGAGAAAAATAACGAGCCAGAGGTTCCAGCCCCATTCTTTATAAAGGATGCTGAACCCCACGGCACCGGCTGCCGTAACGGCAAAGACCCCCGCCGCCAGGCCAAACGAATCTCCCTGACTGATGTGGATGGCCCCGAAAACCAGTCCGTCCAGCAACGTCGCCGGCCAGAGGCCCCAGCCGGCGTAGCGGTACAGTAGTCCGAAAAGGAAAGCCCGGAAGAAAAACTCTTCAAAGAACGGGGCCGCCAGGGTACCAAAGAAAAAATCACGCCCCCAGTCAATATGAAAGGTAAAATCAGCCACCCAGGCGTAACCGAGTAACATGGGCAGGGTCATCATGAAAGCAACCCAGAGCCCGCGCCAGCTGCCGCTGGCCAGCCCCATCCGCTCCCAAAAACCGGTGGTGCCGAAAATGAGCAGCGCCCCGACCAGCGGAACGAGGCCGAAATAAGTCGCTGACCAGGAAACGGACCGTGCCGCTGCGGGCAGGTCAGCCAACCAGTGACCGTAATAAGGGTAAAGGAATTTGCCCCCAAACTGTCCGAGCAGGTAGAAGGCCAGAATTAAAATGGTGTAAACAGTACGTGTTTCGCGGGAAACGGTTTTTTCAGCAGGCATCATAGCAAAGCTTTTTTGGTGAAGCGATGCCACAAATCAAAGGAGCAATAAGGAGAATTTTTGCCCCAAGGGGCGAAGGACAAAATGTTGGGACAGAATGCAGAAAAGAGGGCTGAAATGCAGGCGGAGGGACGAAATGCACGGCCATTCCGGACCAATTCAGGGGGCCACCTGCTAGCCCGGCGTAGTGTTCAGCGCGCTGAGTACTGCCTGCGAACGGCCACGGGCCACGATTACCGTAGGGCCGTCAGTCCGGTGCAGTTGATACCCCTGGGCATTCCCCGTTACGGTTTCTACCAGCTCCGGATTAACGATCCAGGAGCGGTGGCAAGTGAGGAACATTTCGTTGGGCAGCTGTTTGGCCAGCCCGGACAGGGTATTCCGGATAATTGTCCGTTCGTGCTTCCCGGTATCGCTGACGGTCCAAACTTCCACGTAGTTCCCATCGCTGTGGAGGCACCAAACCTGCGCAGCGCTGGTGGTAAGTACCGGCCGTTGTTGTCCGTCCGTGAGCACCAGCGGCCGGGCCGGAGGCGGTGGCGGCGTGGGCGCGGTCGCAGGTGCAAGGTCGGCGGACGCAGGAGCAGTAGCCAGCGCCGGCATTTTCCCCGTTGCTCGCCGGGCGTTGAGTTGGGCGGCGCCAGTTTCGTAGCGCCGCAGTTTGCGGATATAATCCAGCAGGGTAAGGACAACGATGGGGAAGCTGGCCACCAGCAGGCCATTGCGGAAGAAGTAAAAATAGTCTGACCAATTAGCCTGACCGCCCGATCGCAACAGATACCAGTAAGATGCCGAAATGCCCAAGCTGACGATAAAAAAAAGATAGAGCATCTGCCGGCCGATCGTCCAGCTTTGTTCCCGAAACAGCTGCGGTACACTTACGGATAACAGGAGGCTGGGCAAAAAGGTAACGAGCGCAATAACCCCGCCGTAACCCGCGAGAAAAAGGTTCAGATTGGGGATGTTGGCCTGGGCCGTACCAAAAGGTTTGAAAAAAATGAGGAAGAGCGCCACGAAACCTCCAATGAATACGCTGAAGAACAGGAGGCGGGCGAGGCGCAGATCAGGAGCGGGGTATGGCTTGGTCAGGAAAGAAAACACCAGAGCGTAAGGATTAGGTGGGTTATGCAGCCAAAATACTAATTTCACCACTTTAGCCCTAGTTTGGGCAACCGCAGGTTCACTCGCCGGACGATCACACTGGAGTCCGGAACGCCCCCGGCTCGTGCCTTGCGTCCTGGCCGGCGGGCGCGGAAGGCGCTGGTTCCGCCGCCGGTGGATCAGGGAACAAGCCTACTGTTCGGCGAATGAGTCCATCCCCCCCAATAAGACGCTTATGCCATATCGCTTTCTAATTTTTATCTTTTTCCTGCTTGCCACCGGCTGCCTGACGGCCCAGGCCATCAATCCGGTCATTCACGCCGACGTACCCGACCTCTCGATCATTCGTGTGGGGGATGCCTACTACATGAGCAGTACGACCATGCACCTGAGCCCCGGGCTGCCGATCATGAAGTCAACGGATCTGATCAACTGGAAACTGGTGAGCTATGCCTACGACCGCCTGGCCGAAAACGACGCCATGAACCTGGCAAACGGGCAAAGCACCTACGGGCGTGGCTCCTGGGCCAGTTGCCTCAATTACCAGGAGGGCGTTTACTACGCTTCCACCTTCTCCGCCACCACGGGCAAGACCCACGTGTACACGACCCGGGACATTGAAAACGGCCCGTGGCAGGAAATGAACTTTGCCCCGGCTTACCACGACCACACCATTTTTTTTGATGACGATGGCAAGGTGTACATGATTTACGGCGCGGGTAAACTGCAGCTACTGGAAATGAAGCCGGACCTGAGTGGCATCAAGCCTGACGGCATCAACCGGGTGCTGATCGAAAATGCCAGCGCTCCGGCCGGTGACGACATCATGCTGGGAGCCGAAGGCTCCCAACTCTACAAAATCAACGGTAAGTACTATCTCTTCAACATCACCTGGCCGCGCGGCGGGATGCGTACGGTCATTATTCACCGGGCGGACAAAATCGATGGCCCCTGGGAAGGCAGGGTCGGCCTGCAGGACAAAGGGGTGGCCCAGGGCGGCCTGGTGCAGGCGCCGGACGGGCGCTGGTTCTCCTACCTCTTCCGTGATAACGGCGGCGTAGGACGGATCCCTTACCTGGTACCCGTGGAGTGGATCGACGGCTGGCCCGTGCTCGGCAGCAACGGGGAAGTCCCCATGACCCTTAGCCTGCCGGCCAGTACGGGGCTGGCCCCCGGTATTGTTGCCTCCGATGAATTCAAGCGTAAGAAAAACAGCCGGCCGCTGCCGCTCGTCTGGCAGTGGAACCACAACCCCGTCCCCGAAAACTGGTCACTAACCGAAAAAAAAGGCTACCTGCGCCTCACCACCGGGCGGGTGGACACCAGCTACGTAATGGCGCGCAATACCCTGACCCAGCGCACTTTCGGTCCGGTAAGCAGCGGGATAACGAAGCTTAAGCTGACCGGAATGAAAGACGGCGACTTTGCCGGGCTGAGCCTGCTGCAAAAGAATTACGGGATGGTGGGGATAAAGGTTACCGACGGCCAGCACTACCTGGTAATGGTACGTGCTGAAAACGACGTGGCGGTGGAGAAGGAGCGCGTGCTGTTGACCCGGAAGAAGGTCTACCTGAAAGCCAGTTGTGATTTTCGGGACCGGGCGGATACCGCCCGGTTTTACTACAGCCTCAACGGCAGGGACTGGACCGCTATCGGCACCGAACTCTCCCTGCCCTACACCCTGCCGCACTTCATGGGCTACCGGTTCGGGCTCTTTAACTACGCCACGAGCAACGTGGGCGGCTACGTCGATTTTGACTATTTCCGCATTAGTGGCGATCTCTGACCTTGCGGTTGGGTCAACAGCCGCGGCCGCAGGTGCAGGGCTGTTTATCCGCAACATTGCTCCTGCGCTCCGCCGCCCTGATGCCCTGACTGATCAACCGT
>JAUIIF010000782.1 GCA_030431945.1 Bacteroidia bacterium
ACCTTACTTTGCACCGGCGGCCGCGCCCGAATCCTTTGCCAGTTACGCTGCACGCAGGCTTTCGATAAAGCAGGGTCTCTTTTCCGGGACGAAGGAAACGGAAGTTGGCAAAAAGGAAGTGTCGGGATAAACTCGTATTCAAATCACGGGTTATTTCCTTTATGAGAACAGCCAATCACCATTTTTACTACTTCCTCCTGATTTTACTGACGGTAGGAGGAACAGCTTGTACCTCTTCTGCGGAAGAGGGCTCAACAACTTCCGAGGTTTCCGCTGACGACGGATCGCCTAAGCCCGGAGAAAAATTCATGAAGGATGGTAAAAAGACCATTATTCTGGAAACGCAGCCCTGGCCGGTAGGGGAAGGTACTTATCCCGCTGCTGCTGGATTTGACGCTGCCGGATCTGATGAGAAGGCTATTCGCCTGGCCGACAGTATTGTAAAGTACCACGGCGGTTGGGAAGCTTACAACAACACCCGGTACATCAATTGGAATTTCTTCGGTGCCCGTACGCTTACCTGGGACAAACATGAGCACCGGGTGCGGATCGAGGCACCCAAAGACAATACCTTGTACTTACTTGATTTTAAGGATCCGGAGAATTTATCCGGCAGGGTACGCCGTTTTGGCGAAGAGGTAACCAATGCAGATAGTTTGTCTTTCTTTCTGGAGAAAGCCCATTCCATCTGGATCAACGACAGCTACTGGCTGGTGCATCAGTTTAAGCTGAAGGACAGCGGCGTTACCTTGAAATACGGGGGAGAGGTACGGGTAGATCCGCAGGGCAAACGCCCGTGCCACATACTGGAGATGACCTTTAAGGAGGTAGGTAATACGCCAGGGAACAAGTACCGCCTTTACGTAGACAAAGCAACGTTCCACATCAACACCTGGCAGTTTTTCAGGAGTGCCGATGATGCTGAGCCGGCGATGGAGACCCCGTGGAAGGGCTACCTGCCTTATAACGGAATTGTACTTTCTCACGATCGTGGCGGACGTTTTCAGCTCGGCCCCATTACGGTGCTGAATAAGCTGGCGGAGAGCACTTTTACGGAATTCTAGCCGCTACTGGTACGTAGAAAATGACGGGCTTTTAAAAGCCTATTCGCTTGCGCTGAATGGATAATTCCTTGGTGTCGAGCTTGAGGTGTTCGACGTCCGATTTCAGAATCCGGATCGTTTTGCCCCGGTCGTTGGCGGCGCTGGCGGTTGCCGAACGCCGGAGGTCATGTTGGCGCAATACGTCCGTGACAATTTTTCGCACGGAACGGGCATTACCGAAAAAGGAGTCCCGGTATTTGTGCAAAAAGGTCAGGTAATCTTCCAGATGACGAGCCGCTGCGGGCGTTAATTGTGCCTTATGCTGGGTAAACATACTGACGGCAATCAGCATCAACTGGGAGGGGGCGTAATCCTCAAAACGGAGGGTCTTGTCAAAACGACTACTCAAGCCGGGGTTTGCCTTCAGGAAGGTGTCCATATTGTCGGGATAACCCGCCACGCAGACAAAGAATTCTCCCCGCCGGTCTTCCATGCGTTTGAGCAAGGTCTGGATGGCTTCGTCCCCAAAGTCCCCTTGTTGGGAAGATTTTTGCGTCAGCGAATAGGCTTCGTCGATAAAGAGGACACCGCCGATGGCTTCGTCCACCTTTTTGGCCGTTTTTTCCGCAGTCTGGCCAACGTAGCCCGCCACCATACCCTGCCGGTCGGTTTCTACGATATGGCCACGCTCTAAAATACCCAGGGCATTGTACAGTTTGGCGAGGATACGGGCCACGGTAGTCTTACCGGTGCCCGGGTTACCGATCAAAACCGTATGCAGGTGGAAGGAATTCAGTACGTTTCTACCAATGGTACGATAATAACGGACGAGGCTGACGAGATCATGGAGCTGGCGCTTGACGTTCTCCATCCCAATCAGGGCATTAAGCTCATCAAGTGCTTCCTGAAGAAGTTCATCATTCACGGGAATGGCCGGCGGCTCTTTCTTGCGGAGACCTTCAATGCGGTTGACGTCCTCCAGTTCTATCGTACTGATTTGTTCGGTGCTGTAGCTTTT
>JAUIIF010000088.1 GCA_030431945.1 Bacteroidia bacterium
GCCCAGGCCGGACACGACCGCCTCCGCAACACGGCAGCCTGGGCCGCTGAACTCAACCGCAAGAACAAGGGAAAGCGGGTGAGCGCCACGGACGTTATGGACATTCTCTACGGTACCGAACTGACGGACTGGCTCAACGCCCGGGACGGGAATGGGCAACAACCGGACTGGAACGACAACCCTGCCTGGCTGGCCATCAGCCAACGCCCCGACCTGCTGGAATACCTGCTCTACGCCAAAGGCTACGAAAGCCCGGCGGAGCCGGTGTATGAGTGGTGGGACGAACCGGCGGAGGAAACGCCGGACCCCCGCACCGTTGCCTACACCACCGATTACCACGCCCGGGCCCTGGCGGGGTATCAGCAAGCCCGGAAGAACAGCTTTCTGCAGGAAAGATATGCTTACCAGCTGCTGCTGCTGGCCTACTACGCCAACGATGTGGAGGAGATGGAACACTACTTTATGCAACACTTCCACCGGGCCGAAGGCCCCCTCGCCGATTGGGCGCGCTTCCACTTCGCCGGCCAGTGGAACGAAGAAGGACGGTACCTGGTGGAGATGGCTAATGCCCTGCGCGCCGTTCCTGAAAAAGCCCTGGCGGTGTACGCCCGTACGGACCGTACGATCATTCCGGCCAACTATCTCTCCGCAGCGAAAAGCGACGCGGAGCGCTCCAACGTGTATGCCCTGGCGGCGCTGAAACAAAAAGGCCGCGCCCTGGCCAACCTGCGCGAAGCGTACCGGCTGGACCCCGCCAACCCGCTCGTAGAGCTCCTGCTGGTCAGGGAATTTAACAAGCTCGAAGACTGGCTCATGTCTTTTGCCCTGACCGGCCTGGGGCCGGCGGTGCCAACGGGTACCTGGCCCACGTGGGGAGAAGATATTATCGACCGGCAACAAGCAGTCCGGGCAGCAAGCTACCAGGAGAACCGCCAGTACCTCAAAGCATTCAGGGCCTTCCTCGATACTTACCAGCCGGGAAAAACCGCCACTCCTTTTGCGCGGATCTTGCGCGCACAAGCGGCGCTGCTGGACGAAGACTACCCCACGGCCCTGCAACTAACGGAGACCATGCCGGAAGACGAATCGGCCCTCGGGCGGCAGGTGCAGGTTATCCGTTACCTGGCGTTGCTGCAAGGTGGCAACCTGGCGGACCCACAGGTACAAAACGACGTTGCCCGGCGCTTACTCACCCTCGACGCCCTGCTGGCAGCCGATCGGCCAGCGGAAGCTTACTACGACCCCAAAAGGGACAAGCTGCAGCCTACCCTGAGCCGGGCTGCGGCCCGGGCCTTTGCCCAGGCCGGAGACACCGTAAGTGCCTACTTCCTGCACAACCGTTCGCTGGACCTCCAGCTGGGCGACACCTACCGCAGCGAGTTTTACGACAAAATTGAATACCTGGACCGGCCCCTGAATCCGGAAATAATCGAAAAAGTCATTCTGCTGGTCAGCCAGGCCGACACCTCCACCCTCTTTGGGCGGGTGTTACAGTCCGCAGAATTGCCGGAAGTGGCCGTGCTCCACGACCTGGCCGGCACCCTGGCTTTACGGCGCAACGATCTGCAGGGAGCCTGGTCTCATTTCTCCAAACTTCCCGCTGAGTGGCACCAGCAACACCAGCATTTCGGGCATTACCGCTATACCTACGGTGATGGTGAAGTAAAACTGTGGGCCAATCCGTTCACCGATATGATCGGCGGCGGCGCTCCGGCGCCTACCCTGTCCAAACTCAACATTGTTAACCAGCTGATGGACCTGGAACGCATCAGCAGGCAGGGCGGCATTGAAGGCGCCAATGCCTGTTTGGTGCTGGCAGAAGCCTGGTACAACATGAGTGATTTCGGGGATGCCTGGGACTTGCTTAGTTACGGTAAATCCGTCGTTGTCCCTGCGGGGCCGACGGCCTGGCCAAATGGCTACAACCACGCCGGTGTTCCGCACAGCCAGCATGATTACGACCTTATCCACCTCGCCAGCCGCTCAGCAGAATACCTGGAATGTGCAGCTGCCGGGGCTACGGACCCTACCCTGCAGGCTAAAATTGACCTTAGCCAGCGGGTACTTGCCTATCGCCAACTCGAGAAAAAAATGGAAACGGCCAATTACGGCTACCTTGCGCCCGAAGATCAGGAAAACTTAGCGGCTGCCTACACGCGGTTACTGACCCCTTTTGCTGACAGGTACGGTGAAACGGCCTATTTCCGGCAAATGACCATGCAGTGCAGTAGCCTTAGTGCCCTGAAGGATTGAGCCTGGCTTGCCTGATCTGTCCTTACCCCTGCACCGGCGGCCGCGCCCCTTACCTCTTTGTCCTCCCCCAAAACTGCCCCATGCGCCATTTACTGAGCCTTTTTTTCTTTACCTGCCTGCTGGCCTGTAGTGCGGAACCGCAGGAGGGAAGTGCCGGCTCCGGACCGGCTCCGGGCACTACCCCCAGTCCGGCCGTTGTCACTTCCGGCAAACTGGAAGCCGGGAAACTAACCGCTTACCCTGCCGAGCACATCATTGATTGTGACTGTCGCTTTCGTCTCGACCCAACGCCGGCAGGCTATGACGAAGCGGATTTGTTCTTTGTGTTCAACTGGCAACGCGGCGGCGGCGTGATCAGCCTGAATGGCAGAGACTGCCTGGTGCAGCGGGGAGCGAGCCTGGGGACCAGCGGGACGGACAACATCTACTCCAGCTACCTGCATCAGAGTGATGACTTTAACGTGCAGACCTCCGTGACGGAGGAAGGGCCGGCGGAGCATGACCGCAGGTCTTTTTCCGGAAAAGTTCGGGTTACCCACCTGAAAACCGGCGAAAAGCTCATCGCCAACGTAGTGGGGACGTGTGGATGCTAGCCTGGAGCCAGGTAATCTGATCCGGGTTGGTCGTTCGTTGGCCGCAGTTACCCTGCGGGAGGCGGGGAGGACTACTCTTCTCGCGCTCTTTTTTCCTCGAACTGCGCCCGAATCACTTCACCTACGGTAATGCCTTCGATTTTAGCCTCCAGCCAACTCGGAATATCCAGGAAAGTGAAGGGCCGGCTTTCAAAAGGTTTGGTTGCCACCGCATCCAGCTTTTGCTTCAGCTTGATGAATTCGCCCCGTAATTGTTCTTCGCGAATGCGCGGTATCCGGCGCAGGAACCGGAAAATCAACTGCTGGGTTTCCTGCAGGTGTTCCACCTTGGCCAGGAAGCGGTAAACAGATTTCACCTGGTATTCAACTAACTGGACGTTGCCCATCTCGAAATGGCAGATCAGGCTCAGGATACGGGAATAAGCCTGGATATCTGACCGGTAATTGGGGCTGCGCTGGTTGATGATCTTGTTCAGGTAATCGATGGCCGTATCGTTGTCTCCACTACCAAAGTAGAGGCAGGCGATTCGGTAGTTGAAGATCATGATCCGGTGATCATCCCAGTTGTAGAGGTTGTCTTCAATGACTTCCATGATCTGCGGTACCAGCCCCAGGCCTTCCTTGAAGGTGCCTTCCATGTAGTGCCGCCTGATCTGATGATCAAACTGATACATGTAGTAGAGGCTGGAAACGTTGAGGTTATTCGTCAGGTCAAACTTATGGGGGAACAGATCGAGCTGTTCGAGCTGCTCGACGAATTTGTCGTACTGCCACATGTTAAACAACGTAGCCAGGTTGTTGTGCACCCCCTTCAGGTAGAGCGGGGCATTGGCCTGGATCATGCGATCGTTGCTTTCGAAGAGCTCGACCCACCGTTGGGTAAAGCGATAACACAGCGGATACTCGTGGCACATCAGGTGCATCCAGGCGTAGGCCTGGCAGTAGTAGATTTTGCCCCAGAAATCGAGCGAATCGTAGTTGGCCTTGGGCAGTTGCCCCCGGAAGAAAGACTTCACCATAAAAAAGTCCTGCTCATTGCTGACCAACCCCAATTTCAGGTACAGTCCGTACAGGCGCAGGGCCAGGTTGGAGTAAGCATCGGTATCACTTATTTTGGTGGCCAGGTCCGTACACTCAAGCCCGAGTTCCTCGGCCCGCCCTTCAATACTGCGGGTGATGTACTGGCCTTCAATCAGTTTTTCGAACTGGGCGATTTCGAGGGCTACGGTGTGTGCGGCGACGTCGAGCGCGCGCTTCTTGGTTTTGTCGAGGATATCAAGACTTTGCCGGTAGAGTCCCTTATTGTAAAGAATGCGGGCGTAGTCCAGGTTTTCCCGTAACAAAATGGCCTCATCCTTGTTCCGGTTAAGTAACCGCAGACTGGTGAGGAGTTGTTTGTATAAGTGAGCTTTTAGATTGGAAAGCTGACTTTTCTTGATTCCCTTGATTCGTTTCAGTAAATATTCTTCATCATACTCGCCGGTCCGCTCCAAAATGTCGAAAAGCTGTAGAAAAAGAATCTCTGCATCTGCCTGCTGATTCCGCTTTACAAAAAGTCTAAAATGTCGTTTCTCCGCCCGATTCAGCGAAGCGACAAGTTTTAATAAGTCATCCGTCTTTTGTTTTGGCATTGTATAATGTCTTTAGTCAAATAACTGTAAAGCAGGAGTTTACCAAACAAAATGCCACCGGCAGTTGTAGCATTTCTAAGGTTTATAGAACTTTGCAATCCACCACAATAAGCGGGCAAAGCCCTAAATTTATCGTCCTGACCAACTTTAAGGCTCCACTTTCGGTGCCGCTAAGATAGACACGCCCATCAAATCGGGCCAGCATGCATATGAATACTAACCAAATTCAGATTTTCGATACCACCCTCCGCGACGGAGAGCAAGTGCCCGGTTGTAAACTGGATACGGCCCAAAAACTCGTGATTGCCCGGAAACTTGAACTTCTCGGCGTTGACGTGATTGAAGCCGGTTTTCCTATTTCCAGTCCCGGCGACTTTAATTCTGTCCGGGAAATCGGCCTGGCCGTTTCAGAACCCATCATCTGCGCCCTCAGCCGGGCGGTAAAAAAAGATATTGAGGTAGCGGCCGACTCATTGAAAACGGCCAAGCGGCCGCGGATCCATACGGGCATCGGTACGAGTGACAGCCACATCCAGTACAAGTTGCGGACCACCCCCGAGCGCATTATTGAGCGGGCCGTGGATGCCGTGAAGTTTGCTAAAAGCTTTGTGGAAGACGTTGAGTTTTACGCCGAAGATGCCGGGCGTACGGACAATGAATTCCTCGCCCGGGTCATCCAGGCCGTCGTGGACGCCGGAGCCACCGTGCTCAACATTCCGGATACCACCGGTTACTGCCTGCCGGATGAATACGGCGCCAAAATCGCTTTTCTGCGCGACAATGTGAAGGGAATTCACAAGTGTACCCTGAGTACGCATTGCCACAACGACCTCGGGCTGGCTACGGCCAACTCGATTGCCGGGGTCATCAACGGAGCCCGCCAGATTGAGTGTACCATTAACGGTATTGGCGAGCGCGCCGGCAACACTTCGCTCGAGGAAGTCGTCATGATCATGCGCCAGCACGCGCACCTCGGGCTGCATACGAACATCAACAGTAAATTGCTGCTGGAAACCAGCCACCTGGTCAGCGAAAGCATGGGTATGGTAGTCCAGCCCAATAAAGCTATTGTCGGCGACAATGCCTTTGCGCACAGCTCCGGAATTCACCAGGATGGCGTGATCAAGCGGCGGGACACTTACGAGATCATCGACCCGGCGGAAGTTGGTGTGGATGAATCCAAAATCGTCCTCACGGCACGTAGTGGCCGTGCGGCGCTGGCCTACCGTTTCAAAAACCTTGGCTACGACGTGACCAAGGTGCAACTCGACGAGCTGTACCAGGAATTCCTGATCATCGCCGACCGGAAAAAGGAAGTCGAAGATGCCGATCTGGAAGAAATGATCAGCTCGACTGCCGCCTGAAAACCTGCCGGAAGCAACGGTAAGACATGATCAGAAGCTACCGCACGTTGGTTGGAAACCAGGGTGCGGTAGCTTTTTTTGGTAACCGGTGACCGGGCAGTGCCGATGGATAAAGTAAGCGCAAGCGGGCGCGGCCGCCGGTGCAGGGCAGGTCGGAAGCGCAGTGGGGCTGGCCACCTAGTGCCTACCGTAATAAGGCTGTAGCAACCATCACGGCTCCGTAAAACTTTCCCGGCACCGGCGTCCGCGCCGTAAATCCCGCCAATTCAAACTACTTCTCCGTCGCTACGTTTTCTACATTTGCCTTAACAATAATTATTGCTCCGTAAACCATGGGAAAAACACTATTTGATAAAGTCTGGGACGCCCACGTCGTCACTGAAATTCCCGGTGGTAACCAGGTTCTGTACATTGACCGCCACCTGATTCATGAAGTCACCAGCCCGCAGGCCTTCAACGGCCTGCGCCGGCGGGAGTTGCCGCTGCTGCGCAAAGACCGCATCGTGGCTACGGCGGACCACAACGTGCCGACCAAAGATCAGGACAAGCCCATCAGCGAGCCGTTGAGTGCCAAGCAGGTACGCATGCTGACGGAGAATTGCGCGGAGTTTGACGTTCCGCTGTACGGTCTCGGCCACCCCTACCAGGGCATTGTGCACGTCATCGGTCCGGAACTGGGCATTACCCGCCCGGGGATTACGATGGTTTGTGGAGACAGCCACACCAGTACCCACGGTGCCTTCGGCGCGGTGGCCTTCGGCATCGGTACCAGCCAGGTAGAACAGGTGATGGCCACGCAGTGCCTGCTGCTGACCAAGCCGAAGAAAATGCGCATCAACGTGGAGGGCGACCTCAGCCCCGGCGTTACGGCCAAAGACATCATTCTCTACGTGATCAGTAAGTTGGGAACCGGCGGCGGTACGGGCTACTTCGTGGAATACGCCGGCTCCGCCATTCGCGCCCTGAGCATGGAAGGCCGGATGACCATCTGTAACATGAGCATCGAAATGGGCGCCCGTGGCGGATTGATTGCACCTGACCAAACGACCTTCGATTACCTGGCGGGGCGTGAGTTCAGTCCGCAAGGCAAAGACTGGGAAGCTGCCGTAGCTTACTGGAAAACGCTGCCAACTGACCCTGATGCTAATTTCGACGTGGAGCACACCTACCGGGCGGAAGAGATTACCCCCATGGTTACCTACGGCACCAACCCCGGCATGGGCATGGGCGTCCGCGAAAGCATCCCCGTAAGCTCTGACATCCACGGGGCTGCGGGCATTGCCAAAGCCATGAAGTATATGGACCTGGAAGCGGGTAAACCGATTCATGAGTTGGCGATTGACTACGTTTTCATCGGCTCCTGTACCAATTCGAGGATTGAAGATCTGCGTGCAGTCGTGGATTTGGTGGGCGACAAGCAGGTGGCGCCGTCCGTTACTGCGATTGTGGTACCGGGTTCTCAGCAGGTAGCCAAGCAGGCCATTGCTGAGGGGCTCGACCAAAAGCTGATAGCCGCGGGCTTTGAATTCCGGGGAGCCGGTTGTTCGGCCTGCCTGGGGATGAACGAAGACAAAGTGCCCGCCGGTAAGTATTGTGTATCTACCTCCAACCGCAATTTTGAAGGACGGCAGGGGCCTGGCGCCCGGACGATTCTGGCCAGTCCGCTGACGGCCGCTGCGGCGGCCATTACGGGCAAGGTGACGGATGTGCGGGACCTCCTGCTCCAGCCGGCCTGACCGGCCGGCCTCCTGGCTTTCACCCTATTTCCGGACGGTTGTGTCCGGCTAAACATTTATATCTCTGATGACTCCCTTTACTACCCTCTCCACCACTGCCGTCCCGCTCCCCATCGAAGATGTGGATACCGATCAGATTATTCCCGCCCGCTTCCTGAAGGCCGTCACCCGTGATGGATTTGGTGAAAACCTCTTTCGGGACTGGCGCTTCGACAAAGACGGACAAATGAAGGAAGATTTTGTCCTCAACAACCCCCTGTACCGGGGGGAAATCCTCGTTGCCGGAGCCAACTTCGGCTGCGGCTCCAGCCGCGAGCACGCTGCCTGGGCTATTGGTGACTATGGGTTCCGGGTCGTGGTCTCCAGCTATTTCGCCGATATCTTCCGGGGCAACGCCCTCAACAACGGCATCCTGCCGCTCGTCGTCTCTCCTACCCTCCTCGACGAAATCTTCAAAACCATCGAGGCCGACCCCCAGGCCAGATTTACCGTCAACCTGGAGGCCCAGACCTTTAAAAACGAAACGACCGGCACGGTTTCCACCTTTGACATCGACAGTTATAAAAAAACCTGCCTGATCAATGGGTACGATGACATTGATTACCTGCTCAGCCAGCGTGAGCTCATCGAAAAATTTGAGCAAGAGCGCCAGGACTTCAGCCTGGTGTAATTTTCAGTAGCAGACGCAGATCAAGGATTTTCCGGCCCCATAAATAATAACATGAGCACATTTAACATTGCCGTACTCGACGGCGACGGCATTGGCCCCGAAGTAATTAAACAAGGAATCAAGGTTCTGGACCAGGTAAGCAAGCAGTTCGGACACCAGTTCAACTATACCTACGCGCCGGTAGGCGCCGTTGCCATTGACCAAACGGGGGAACCTTTACCGGAGGAGACCCTTGCCCTTTGCCAGGCCTCCGACGCCATATTTTTCGGGTCCATCGGGCATCCGCGTTTTGACAATGACCCCACGGCTAAAGTCCGGCCCGAACAAGGCCTGTTAAAATTACGCAAGGAACTTGGCCTGTACGCCAACCTGCGTCCGGTAGCCGGTTATGCGCAACTAACCCACCTAAGCCCCCTGCGCCCGGAACGCATGAAGGGTGTCGACATGCTGATCGTCCGGGAGTTAACGGGAGGTATTTACTTCGGTGAGAAAGGACGCCGGGACAATGGAAATACGGCTTATGACACTTGTCTGTATACCCGTCCGGAAATTGTCCGCATTGTCAAGATGGGCTTTGAGGCCGCCGGTAACCGCCGGGGTAAGCTGACGCTGGTGGACAAGGCCAACGTCATGGAAAGTTCCCGCTTGTGGCGGGAAGTCACCAGGGAGATGGCGGCAGATTACCCGGACGTGGAACTGGGCTTCATGTTCGTGGATAATGCAGCGATGCAGCTGATTCTGAATCCCGCCCAATTCGACGTCATCGTTACCAGTAACATGTTCGGAGACATTCTTTCCGACGCCTCCAGCGTGCTGGCCGGTTCGCTGGGGCTGCTACCGTCAAGCAGTGTCGGTGCGCAGGTGGGCATGTTTGAGCCAATTCACGGCTCGTGGCCGGAAGGCGCCGGCCAGGACCGGGCCAACCCCGTAGCCACCATTCTTTCCGCCGCGATGATGCTCGACCATCTCGGCCTGGTGGCGGAGGGAGACGCCATCCGGACAGCCGTTAATGAAACCCTCGCATCCGGAATTGGCACGGAAGACCTGCACCCCGCCACCCAGGTGGGAACGGAGGCCATGGGCTCCGCAATTGCCGAAAAAGTACGTAAAGTGTAAGGACGTCGGGCCCTCCGCCGGCTGGTGGCTACGCTAACGCGATCCTGCTGATGACGGCTACACTGGTGCCTGTGAACCGGCCCCGCTTCTTTTCTTGCCCGTCGGTCAATGCGTGAGCCGGTGCAGCCGCCCTGCCCTTACAGGACCTTTAGCATGTAGCGGTCACAACCTCCGTGGCCGGTGGCCCCGAGTGGCCAGTCCAGACTCACAAAGCCGAACTTCCGGTACACGGCTGCGGCATCGGTCATGGCCGTGACCGTCTCCAGGTACATTTTGCGGTACCCGGCAGCCCTGGCGCCGGCCAGGCAGGCTTCCATAAGCAGGCGACCGCCGCCGAATCCGCGGCCTTCCTTGAGGATGTACATTTTACGGAGTTCGCAGGTATCGGGTTCGCCCCCCGCCAGGGGGGCAAAGCCAGCGCCCCCGACAACCAGGGCTCCTGAAAAACTTTGCTTGGCACCTGCGGGACCGCCCACTGACTGCTCCAGTACAAAAAAGCCGGCGCGGGGGCCGGAGTAGGCCGCAGCCATATTCTCCACCTCCGGGTCATTGATGGAAAACCCCTCGCCGACGCAGCGGTATTCGGGCATTACGGTACGGATAACGTGGGCGATTGCGGAGTTGTCCGCCGGGGTAATCGGGCGTAAGTTCATGGCTTAGTAGTCCTCAACCAGTTGATAAATGGCCGGCAGCTGGCGCCCCAGGCCGTCGTAATCCAGTCCGTAGCCTACCACAAATTTGGGCGGAATGACAAAGCCTACCAGGTCTATATCCACGGGCACTTGTTGTGCCTCCGGTTTGTGCAGCAGGGTGACGAGCGTAATGGATTTGGGTTCCAGCTCCCGCAGGACCGGGAGAAAGGCCTGCATGGTGTAGCCACTGTCCACAATGTCTTCCACCAACACTACGTCCTTACCCGTTACCAACTCAGGTTTCGGGGCCAGGTGAATCCTGATTTTCCCTTCGGATTCCGTACCGTGATAGCTACTCGTACGCACAAAGTCTATTTCTCCGTTTAGCCGGGAGGCACGGATCAGGTCGGCAGCAAAGATGAATGCCCCCCGTAGCATCACCAGGAAAGTGGGCTGGCTGCCGGCCAGCCGGTAACCAAGTTCCTGCCCCAGTTGGGTAACTCTTTCCTGAATCTCTTCAGTCGTCAGGAAGGGGCGAAAGGTTAATTCGTGTAGTTGTACGTGTCCAGGGTCAACGGAGGCCATGCTTATCAATTAAGTAGAGCAGCGAAGTTATGGAAGCTGCGCCTAACTCCAGTTCCCGCTTATTAACATTTTCAAAAATGTCGTTAGCAGTGTGGTGAAAATCAAAATAGCGTTGGGAGTCGGGCTTAAAGCCCAGCAGTAACCCGCCCTGCGACTTCAGCCCGCTGATGTCTGCTCCGGATCCTCCGCTGGTAAAATGGAGGCCGTAGGGCTCCAGCAAGGGAAGCCAATCGTTTATTTTACGGTAGTAATCCGTAAAGACTTCGTCCTCCGCCTGGGCGCTGAAGCCACGGGGCGTGAAGCCGCCGCTGTCGCTTTCAAGTGCCGCCAAATGAAATTCATTTTTCGCATTACTGGCTGCCCAGTAGGCCCGGCCGCCGGCGAGTCCGTTTTCCTCGTTCATAAAGAGGACGCACCGGAAAGTCCGCTGAG
>JAUIIF010000783.1 GCA_030431945.1 Bacteroidia bacterium
GAAAGTCTCGCAGGACTTACCGGCCACGAGCTACATCCCCGGGTTGCTTACGGCCCCCCTGCACGACCTGCTGCCCGCGTCCATCTACCTGCGCCTGCAGCAGGGGGTGAAGGATTTTAGCCGGAAAATGAAAGGATACTTTACGGAAGAGGCCAATGTGATCGGTACGGAAAGCCGTACGTCCAGCCCCGTCCGCATTCCCCGCGACCGGGAGAGCTTCCAGCACCCCGACCTTCCCAGCCTTTATCCCTGCGGGGAGGGGGCCGGCTACGCAGGCGGCATCCTGAGTGCCGCCATGGACGGCCAGAACGTCGCCCGGGCAATCGCCGTACGGATTAAAGCATAGCAAAATTTAAGCATTCGTCACCAGCAGGGGCTAACTTACTGGTGGCACAACGCTTTTTCGATTCCTTATAAACTGAAAGAATAATTGTCCTCCCTGTCCGCCAAGGCCGCAGTATCTGCCGGTATCTTCCTGTTGGTGACCGGCGTGCTCTACCTGGGCTTCGGGGTGGACCGGATGGACTTTCTCTCCCTCTTCGGGGCCTTTCTGGTGGCCTTCAGCGGCTACCTGCTGCTGGTGCGGCGCCCCGTGGCGGCTGCTTTACCGCTGCTGATCTGGGTCGGCATCGGCTTACGGGTGGCCCTGGTGTTTGCCTTTCCGCTGCTGAGTGACGATGTTTACCGGTTCATCTGGGACGGCCACCTGGTGGCCGCCGGCATCAACCCCTTTGCGGAGCTGCCTGCCTATTACCTGCAGGCGGGCCACGAAGTACCGGGCCTGACCGAGCAGCTGTTTGAGCGCCTCAACTCGCCGGAATATTACACCATTTACCCTCCGGTTGCGCAGGCGGTGTTTACGGTGGCTGCGTGGCTGAGCCCGGGGAGTTGGTACGGGGCTGCGGTGATCATGAAACTGTTCTTACTGGTCGGTGAACTGGGAAGTTTGTGGGTATTGCAAAAGCTTCTGGTGGCGCGGCCGCAGGTGCAGGGAGAAGATAAGGAGCAGTACCCGCCAGTCCGCCTTCTTTACTACTGGCTCAATCCTTTGATCCTCGTCGAGATCATGGGGAACCTTCACTTCGAAGGGGCGATGGTGTTTTTCCTGCTGCTTACCTATTACTTCTTGCAGCGTAGTTCCTGGGTAAGAGCGGGGGTAGCGATGGCCGCGGCGGTAGCCAGTAAGTTGCTGCCCCTGATGTTGTTGCCGTTTCTGGTGCGGCGGCTGATCCGCCGCCCCGCCGGCCATCCGCCAGGCCGGAATATCCTGGCTGACGTAAAACAATTGTTTTCGCGTGATTACCGGGCTGCGCTGCGGCCCCGGACCTGGCCCTTCTGGCCGTTTTCCTTAGCCTTTGCTTGTAGCTGCCTTGCCTTTTTTCTTCCTTTCTTCTTGTCAGCTGATTTTCTGGAAGGCTTCCGGAGCAGCCTCGAGTTGTACCAACGGAAGTTCGAATTCAACGCCAGCCTGTACTACCTCGCCCGGGCCTACGGGTACTTTGACGTAGGCTGGAACCAGATCGCCGTATTCGGGCCTCTGCTGGCCCGGCTGGCCGCCGGGGGGATTCTGCTGCTGGCTTTGCTGGACCGCCGCAGCGACTGGCACTCCCTGGCCGCCGGCTGGCTGGGGGCTTTTACCCTTTACCTGCTTTGTGCCACGACGGTCCACCCCTGGTACCTGAGTGTCCCGATCGCCCTGTGCGTCTTCACCCGTTGGCGCTTTCCACTGGTGTGGTCTTTCCTGATCATGCTCACCTACACGAATTACCTGACGGTCCCTTACGCGGAAAACTTATGGCTGGTTGCCGTGGAATACCTGATCGTCGCCGGCTTTGGTTACTGGGAGTGGCGGCGCTGCCGCCGGGGAACGGCCGTAGCCTGAAGTGTTTTCGGGCCTGGACAACACCTAAAGTGTACTTAGTCGTTCAGCTGCATCTATACCTAAGTCAAAGTGGTTTGGGACTTTTTCACTTGCTATCGAGGCTGCTGATTTCGTTAAAAAGCCTGCTTACGGGTGGGACCCTTAACCCACCCGACGCGAGCTAAGGCTTCGCCT
>JAUIIF010000784.1 GCA_030431945.1 Bacteroidia bacterium
ACGGCCAGGATCAGTCCAGGTATCCGACAGATGGAAATCGAGCAATACGGCCATTCCCGCCGCTTTAGCCCGGGCAATACTCTTTTTCACGTCCGCAAAATCACTGTAACGCCGGCCTTCGTTCAGGGAGTCGTACCAGGCAGGAGAGTGCCACAGCCGCAGGCGAACCAGGTTAGCGCCATTATCAGCAAAAATTTCGTAAGGGTCTTTAACCACCCCTTCTTCCCGGTACATTACCCCACAGTCTTCCATTTCGTTGACGTAGGAAAGGTCAGCCCCCAGGTAAAAAGGCTGGGCCGTCAGGTTCCAGGCGGAACAGTAAAGGCATAGCAATAGTAAATAGCGCATAGTTTAATAATTGTACTCTGTTAATATCCTCCATTCTGGTGTAAGGCCGGATTGGCCAGGAGCTCCGCTTCAGGAATCGGGAATAACCGACGGTGCGGGTTGGAAGGCATCCCCTCCGGCACGCCGCCTTTCCACGGCCAGACACCATTGACGGTGAAGGCATCAAAACGGATCAAGTCCGTCCGCCTTTGTGCTTCCCAGTGGAGTTCCCGGCTACGTTCGGCAAGTATGAAATCCAGCGTCAGGTCTTCGTTGCTTAGGGGCGCGGCAGCGCCGGCGCGCCGGCGGAGCAGGTTCAGGTACCCGAGCGCCTCTTCCCGGGAGCCTTCGGCAGCGCCGCGCAGGACGGCTTCAGCGTACGTCAGGTAAATGGCCCCGAGGCGGAAAAGCGGAAAATCCGTATCGGGAAAAGTCTTATTGCTCCCGGCCAGCCCGGCACGACTGAGGTTAGTGAATTTGCTGATGGCATACCCTTGCTGAAAATCATTAAGCCGGTTGATTTCCCGGGATTGGCCGTTGGTAAAAAAGCGGGCACGACGATCCTCGAAGGCTTGCTGCTCGAAAAGATCGACCAGGGTGGAGGTTGTTCGTAATCCGGCCCAGGCACCTTCTACGCCGTAATCCGTGGGCACCATCCGTCCACCAAGCGGAGCGTGGACGAGGTAGGTCATTCCCCCCCAGGTTTGGGTGTTTACCCCATCGAACGGAATGGCGTAAATGATTTCAGGGGAGGTGTGGTTGTCCGTAGTAAAAAGGTCGTGGTAAACCGGCTCTAACTGATAATTTCCCGAGGCAATGATCCGCTGGCAGGCCAGGAGACACTCGTCATAACGTAACTGACCGGTATACACTTCAGCGTTCAGGTACAACTGGCTTTGCAGGGCCCAGACGGCTGCACGGTCGACCCGACCGTACGGTGCTTCCCCCGGAGGCGGAAGCAGGTCTTTGATGGCGTGGAGTTCTGCTTCCAGAAAAAGAAAGATCCCCGCGCGGTTGGTTTGTACCGGATCCTGGTCGGTCGGGGTGGTTTCGACGTAGAGCGGCAGCGTGCCGAAAAGATCCAGGCCGTGGTAATAGCTCAGGGCCCGCAGAAAGCGGGCTTCGATCCGGAAAGTGGCGATTTCTGTTCGCTGGTCGGCGGGTACTCCCCGCTCGTTTAGCTTCTCTTCAGTGGTTTGCCGGAGAAATTCATTACTGAGGGCGATTTGGTAGTACAGCCGGCTGTACATCGCGTGCACGAACTGGTTATCGCTGGTCCAGTTGTGAAAATGCAGGTCTTGCAGCCCTTCGTCCGTCCAGCCGATAACGGCTGACTCGGTGGTCAATTCCTGCAGTTGCCAGTATTGCCGCAGGTAGCTGGAAAACCCCTCGTCCAGGTTCTGCAGGTCGGGGTCTCCGGAAGGGCCCTGCTGCCCGGTAACGGCCAGGCCGGCATAGATACGGGCCAGGAAGGCCCGATACGCACCCGGTTCGGCAAAGAATGCTTCTCCGGATTCCGTTCCGCGCGGCGTTACGTCCAGCTTTACGCAGGCGGTCAATGCTAGCAAGAGCAACAGCAGAGGTAACGCAATTTTTCGCATCGGGGAGGTTTTAAGGAAGGGGCGGGAACGCAGGTGCAGGCACCAGGATTAAATAGCCGGCCCGGGGGGGAGGCCCTCGTCTGCTCCTTTTTGCTCGCCCTTGCACCGGCGGCCGCGCCCGTAAA
>JAUIIF010000785.1 GCA_030431945.1 Bacteroidia bacterium
GCCTTCCGTGCCTCGTTTACACCACAAATTGCACAACGAATACGAGGGGGCAAGCCCCGCTCGCTACGAGAGGCGGACCTCCGGACCTTAGCAAAGCCCTAATTTTGGAACTGGCTGTACATTTCGCTCTACACACTGCGGCCCATTAACCGTTACGGCTTCCGCCAACTTTGGTAACTTCGCCAGGACCAATTATGCTTCCTTAACCCCGAGCTGCCTCCGTATGCCCCGCTTTGCCCTCAGCCTGCTTTTGTTGTTCCTGGTTTGCACCGGCGGCCGCGCCCAGAATAGTGAGGGGCGGGATTTCTGGTTTACTTTCCTGGAGCACCGGGACCCGGGAAACAATAAGGTCGCCCTGATATCTGCCCGGCAGGCCACCTCCGGAACCATCTCCATTCCCGGAACCGGCTGGAGCCAGCGTTTCAGCGTGGCGGCGAACAACGTCGTGCAGGTTAACCTGCCCGGCGCTGCCGAAACCCTGGGGTCGGAACGGGTGACGGGGACGGCCGTGCACGTAGTGGCCGACAACGTCATTTCTCTCTACATTCACCAGTATTTCCGTAATCGTTCGGAGGCCAGCCTGGTGTTACCCACGACCGTTCTGGGGCAGGAGTACTACGTCATGGCCTACACCGGACGGCCCGATAACCAAACCAACTACCCGTCCACTTTCGCCATCGTAGCGACGGAAGACGCCACGATGGTCAACATCCAGAACTTAAGGGCCGCCACCGAAGGGGGGCGTGCCCCCGGTACGAGTATCGCGGTAGAGCTTAACCAGGGGGAAGTGTATCAGGTCCGTGGAAGTTCGGGCAGTGTTGACCTGACGGGAACACACATCGTCACCACGGCACCAGTTGCCGTTTTTGCCGGAGCTTCCTGGTCCGGCGTGCCCTTCAATACCTGCGGCGTGTACGATAACTTGCTGGAGATTAACTACCCCGTAAGCCAGTGGGGGAGGGAATACGTCGGGGTGCCGACCTTAAGAAATTCGGGGAACCTGTACCGGGTGCTGGCCGCCGAAGACAATACCCAGGTAACCATCACGGGGGCAACCACCTTCACGCGCACCCTCAATGCGGGGGAGTTTACCGATTTTCAACAGTCCGGGGCCATCACGATCAGGAGTAACCGGCCGGTGCTGGTCGCCGAATTCCTGCTCGGCAGCCAGTGTAACGGCCACCCCAGCGGGGCAACGGGAGATCCCTCGTTTTTTCTGCTCAACGAAGTGTCCCAGACTCAGGATACCGTAACGGTCTATAATTCCAACCTGCAGGATATCTTCGAAAATTACCTGAACATCCTTTTTCGTACGGGGGATGAGGTAGGGATTCTGCTCGACGGAGCCCCCATTACGGAACCGCTGGAATCCGTTCCTGGCGGGGATTTCAGCTTCTACCGCGTCCGGGTTCCCGTGGGGAACCATACCATCACCAGTACCGGTTGCGGCGTGATTGTTACGGTCTACGGTTACGGGGATGTGGAGAGTTACTCCTACAGTGGGGGCGCGGCATTTCGCAATATCAACAGCAACCCGATTGTGGAGGGGGGCTGCCTCAACGATACCATTCTCTTCAGTACCGGCCTGGATACCCTGCGCTTTCGCCATACCTGGACGCTGGAAGACGGTTCGGTGGAGACCCGCCCCGGTTTTACCCGCATGTACGACGAATTGGGGGAGTACCCGATCCGGCTGATCATCGAAGACCAGTGCCTGGGGCAGGTCGATACCAGCTACCGCAATCTCCGCATTACCCTGCGGCAGGCCCTGACCGTAACGCCGGATGCCCGCGCCTGTGTAGGGGCGACGCTGCAACTGGAAGCCTCCGACCTGGCGAGTGCGAGCTTTCGGTGGACGGGCCCCGGCAACCTGGAGGAAGAAGGACAACAACTTACCCTTACGGACCTGACCGCCGCCGCAGCCGGCACCTACGTGGCCGTGGGCGACGTAAGTGGCTGTGCCACCTTTCCGGCCCGGGTGGCGTTGGCAGTGGACACTTTGCCGGCCCTCCGGATCGGAGGCATCACGACCTATTGTGCGGCGCGG
>JAUIIF010000089.1 GCA_030431945.1 Bacteroidia bacterium
ATGGTGGTGGTTCGGTAAGCCGCAGGTCGGCGGCCTGAAGGCCGGTTGACGGGTATCGACGTGAACGTCGATGCAACAATAGCCCCGCTGCTCCCCCCCGGGAGTGGCGGGGCTGTTTTTTTGCCCCACAACTTTACCCGGCACCGGCGGCCGCGCCTGACCTGTTTTAAAAAGTAACTTCAGCGGCAGCCTGCGGGTGTTCAGGAGGCACTGTTGAAACAGGGTAAATCGGGGCCCATTAAAAAGCCCGTCGCCTTCAAAAAGAAGACGACGGGCAGGTTCCGTTAACCGGTAAGAGTGGTTATACCCAAAATACCAGGTTGAGATCCTGGGCGTGGGGCATCAGCTTGTGCAGGGGGCGCAAGCGGAAGCCATATTCGAAAACACCGGCAAGGCGGGGATCGAGACTAATGGTAAAGGTGGCGTTGCCGTTGGCCTGCTTCTTCAATTTGAAGGCTTCGGTGCGACGAAGTTTCAGGGCGTCTTCACTTACCCGGTCATAGAAGCAAGCTTCGAGTACGAGGTCTTTGCCGTCAATTCCATTAGTGTTGAGGGTTACCTCTGCGTCAAAGGTTTCCCCGAGGGGGAAGGCGTTGTTGACGGAATCAAAGCTTTGGTTATCGACGACTTCAATTCCGGACCAGCGGGCGATGACATCCTGTTTCCAGGCAGCGAGCTCTTTGGCCGGCTTCCAATTGTTCTTACTGGCTGCCTGCTGGCTTTTCCCCAGGGGGAAGTAAAAGCGGTCGTAGTAATCGTCCATCATCCGCTTCATGGTAAAGGTTGGGGCAACCTCCGCGATGATTTGTTTTACGTAGCCCATCCAGTCTTTACTGATGCCGGAATCGTCCCGACGGTAAAAGGTCGGAATGATCTCGTCTTCGAGGATGCTGTAGATCATTTCTGCATCCAGTTCATTTTGCAGCTGCTGATCTTCATAGGTACGTTCGAGCGGCAGGGCCCATCCGGCATCCGGGCGGTAACCTTCGGCCCACCAGCCATCGAGCACTGAGAAATTGATGGAACCATTCAGTGCTGCCTTCATTCCGGAAGTGCCGGAGGCTTCCAGCGGACGGGTGGGGGTGTTCAACCAAACGTCGACGCCCTGGGTCAGGAGCTTCGCCATCTCCATATTATAATCTTCGAGGAAGATCACTTTGCCGGCGAATTCCGGTTTTTTACTGACGTGAATGATGTGGCGGATCAGGTCCTGGCCGCCCTGGTCGGCAGGGTGGGCCTTACCGGCAAACAGGAAGATAACGGGTTGATCGGCACGGTTGACAAGTTCGCGGAGCCGGTCCTCATTTTTGAAGAGCAGGGTGGCCCGCTTGTAGGTAGCAAAGCGGCGGGCGAAGCCGAAGACCAGGGCGTTATTATCGATGTGGCTGATGATATCGATGATCGTCCGCGGGCTTTCGCCGCGGCGGCGCATATCTACTTCTAGCTTTTCGCGTACGTAGTCCAGCAGGCGTACTTTGAGGCGGTGCCGGACGTCAAACAGCTTCTTATTGTCAAGCTGGTGAACCTTACGCCAGATGTCTTTATTGCTTTGGTCACGAACCCAGTCTTTCCCGAACTTGGTGCTGTACAGGTCGTGGATTTCCTTGGCAATCCAGGTAGGGTAGTGAACGGAGTTGGTTACGTAACCGATGTGAATTTCTTCGGCAGTATAGCCAGGGTAGAGGGGGGTGAACATCTCCTGGCTCACTTCGCCGTGGAGCTTGGATACCCCGTTGACCCGCTGGCTGAGGGCGATGGAAAGTTTGGACATGTTAAAGTCCTCCCCGGGGTCATTAGGGTTCGTCCGGCCAAGGGCAACAAAATCATGCCAGCTGATGCCCAGCTCATCGGCATAATTGTAGAGGTAGTTCCGCAGCAGGTGCTCCGGGAAGTGATCGTGACCGGCAGGTACCGGGGTGTGGGTGGTATACAGGCTGCTGGCGCGTACGGCTTCCACTGCTTCTGCGAAAGTCATGCCGTTTTCCTGCACGTGATTCTTGAGGCGCTCGATGCTGAGGAAACCGGCGTGTCCTTCATTAAGGTGGTAGACCTCCGGGGCCAGGCCCATCGCTTCGATGGCCCGGACACCACCGATGCCGAGCAGGATTTCCTGCTTCAGGCGGTGCTCATTGTCGCCGCCGTAGAGCATGTGCGTAAGGGCGCGGTCGTCCTGGCTGTTGTCTTCATGGTCCGTATCGAGGAGGTACAGGTTGATGCGCCCGATCGGGAGTTTCCAGACCTTCGCCTGGACGATGCGCCCCTGAATAGGAACGGAAACCTTGAGCCAGTTGCCATCCTCCCGGCGTACGGGTTCTACGGGCAGTTGGGTGAATTTTTGTGGCGGGTACAGGTGAATCTGGTCCCCGTTCATGCTCAGGCCCTGGTTAAAGTAGCCATAGCGGTAAAGTAAGCCAACCCCAAAAAGGTTAACGTTACTATCAGAAGCTTCCTTGAGGTAATCCCCGGCCAGGACGCCGAGGCCCCCACTGTATAGTTTCAGGCTGATGTGCAGACCGTACTCCATGCTGAAGTAGGCCAGTTTCGGACCCTTTTTCCGGGGCTCAGCGAGGTAGGCGTCAAAAGCTTTTTCAACGCTTTTCAGTTGCTTGAGGAAGGCCTTGTCGGTGGTCAGTTCCTGAATCCGGTTCGGGTCCAGGGTCTCCAGCAGGGCAACGGGGTTGTAGTTAAGCGCAACGAATCGTTTGGGGTCGATGGAACGGAACAATTCCTGAGCATCGGCATTCCACGACCACCAGATGTTGTGGCTGAGGCGTAGTAAAGGAGCCAGTACTTCCGGAAGCTGATTTTGAATGAAGATGCGTTTGAGCTTCATTTCCGTTTTGGTTTGCGTCATGGTCATTTATCTATAAATTGTAGGAGATGGGAAGTTCAGCGTAGTCGCTCTCGGTTTCCCGAATACCGGCGGTTCGATTTTACTCCCCGCTTAAGTGGGCCCTGATGGTAACCAGAAGATTAACCGGAAAAGCAGAAGTAGTGGCACCTTTCGGCTTTCTCTTCTACGGTTTCGGGGTGGGTAATCATGCGGAGGAAGATGAAGGAGTGGGTTCATTCATCGGGCGCAGCCGCAGGTGCAGGGAAGGGGTAGTAAAGCAATGATCGGCAAACAGGCCGGAGAAGGCTTATTTGGGGGTGAAACATGGTACGAACCCGACGGCCTTGCGGTTAAAGGCAGCCGTACCCAGCTATCCGTGGAGCATGTGCTCCTGGAGGAGTGGAAGCATAATTAGCAGTACTGTATTTCATGCCCAAAAGGTTTCCTACACACTACTGATTACCTATTGCAAACCAACCCGGAGAGCCTGAGCGGTGCCAAATTTCGGCATTCTGCCGGGAACCTGCAAGTTTTGACCTCAATTAAGCCGGTGGGTAAAATCCATTCCGGCAGCCGGGCCGGCGCTGTTCCGGCTTCCTTTGCACCGGCGGCCGCGCCCGTACTGAAACCAGCGCAGGTAAAAAAGCCCGCCCTCCGCAAGGGGAGGACGGGCTGACCGTGAGAAAACGATGTGGTTGGTAGTGGCTAAAGCTGAGCGTGCCTTAGTAGATGTACTCCAGGGCCACCCGGTCGTAGTAACCGAACTCTCCGTCTTCGCTGCTGCTGAAACAGGCCAGCATGAGGGAGTTGGCATCATAGCCGGTGGGCGTGCCGGGAATGTGAACCGCTCCGGTGGAGCCGGCACTTTCACCCGACTGGCCACAAGACTGGCGGCTAAACCAATCCGTATGGCGGAGGCCAAGACAGTGACCGATCTCGTGACCGACAACGTGCTCATTCACGTTGTTGCTGTAGGCATCCATGCCCGCGTAAATCTGGACCCACTTGTAAGGATTACCACCGCTGGGGAAACCGGCAACCCCTCCGGCACCGCTGTTCTGGTACTGACGGTACACGACAATGTCCGCATTCGTGCTCGCCTGAAAACTCAGAGAGAAGGTCAGGCCGATGTTCAGGGCATTGTAGTTGTCGATGGCCCAGCTCAGGCCCGTACGCATCTTGTTCGTCAGGGCATAACTGCCGCCGGTGTAGCCAATAACGGTAATTGTCTGGTTGTTGGAGACCAGGTTGTTCGTCCGGTATTGCTTCTCGAGGTTACGGTCCATCTCGCGCAGTTGGTCGAGCTGTTCCCGGGTAACGTCAATATCACCACCGACCCGGTAAAGGGTTTCCACGGTACCGTCCGGGCGCGTTTCGGTTACTTTTTCCACGTTACCGAAATTCAGGGAATGCCCTTCGACGTGCGCCTGAATGGGCGCTTCGAGGCCAAGGTCAGGAACGTCCGTATGTCCGTTTTCTCCCTCATCATGGATGAATTTGGAAAATTCAGCTACGGGAGCGGTGGTTTCGGTCAGTACGCTGTCCTCAGTACAGCTGGTGAAGGCAAAGAGGCCACACAGGGCCAGGAAAAAATGAGAAAATTTCATGAATACGAATGATTTATGTGATTAAAGTATAGGTATAGCGACGGTGCACGGACGGTGGTAACAGGCATGGCTGTTTCGGGTGAAAGCGGCGCCACTTTCACTGAATTAGACCTACCATTACCGGACCGGGAATCACCGACGGTTGGTTACTTGATATTTAGGGAGAATAGTTTAGTTGGTTGGTTGTCTGACCCGGAGTCGGGCTTTCACTAGCACTGAAATGGGGTAGTTCTTAAAAAAAGAAAGGTTCTCAAAAAAAACAAGGAATCCGCTTATTACAGGGTCAAGTTAGGATTAATTTATTGAAATGCAAATATTTGGGCAAAAAGATTGTTGGGGCAATATTTGCGTGGCTAAACAAGCTTTTGGTGTGCTAAAAATTGTTGTTGGTCGAAAATGGTAAATTAAATTTTGAGCGAACCTTTACGTTGGCCAGAACTGTACTATGACTATCTCCCCGAACGACAATACGAACGTCTCGTACGCTGCGGATTTGGGGAGGCCAAATTTTCCGGTTACCAAAACCTTTACCTGATATGCCTATTCTGACATTGCTTTTCGGTTACTTCTTCCCGCGGGTGGTTATTGCGTTGCTTTACCTCTTTACCAGCTGGTTCCGGCAAGGTTTTGATGGTGTAATCCTCCCCGTGCTCGGTTTCCTGTTCATGCCGCTCACCGTATTGTGGTACGGCCTGGTGCAGTATTACTACGGGGGAGACTGGAGTACCTGGCCAACGGTTGGCATCGTGCTGGCCGTCCTGCTGGACCTGGGCCTGATCGGCCGCGGTGCCCGCAGAAGAAAATAACAATTGGCCTTGCGGTAATTTTCTGATCTTTGCCCCGCTATGCGTTATCTGCTCGCGGTACTGTTGCTCTTCTTGCTGACTCCATTACTCTTCACTGGTTTTCCGGGGAGTAAACTGGCCAATCATAAGCCTGCGGCTTTGCCGGAATGGTCATGGGCTTCCTGGTGGGCCGGAGATTACCAGCGGGAAGTTGCCAGGGTACTCAACGAGCAGTTCGGATGGCGGAACAACCTGGTTCGGCTGAACAACCAGAAGGAATACTCGCTTTTCAATAACGCTACTGCCCGGGACGTGGTGATCGGGAAAGATGGTTACCTCTACGAAGACACCTATCTGGATACCGCAACCGGCAGGAATTATCAGGGGCGCAAACACTTTCAGGAAATGGGGGAACGCCTGGCCCTGGTCCGGGATTCCCTGGCCGAGCGAGGCATTGACCTGTTGGTGGTGATGGCTGCCGGAAAAGGCACTTACTTTCCGGAGTACCACCCTGCGGCGTGGGCGGGGCCAAGCCCCGCCGCTACGAACGAAGACGGTCTCCTGCAGGCCCTGCAGGAGCAGCAAATCGAACACCTCAATTTCAACGCCTGGTTTCGGGAGATGAAGGATACGACGCAGTACCCCCTCTTTCCCAAGGTGGGGATTCACTGGACTAAATACGGACAGTTCCTGGTCATGGACTCGCTGGTCAATTACCTGGAGCAAAGGCACGGAATTGACCTTCCCGAAATGGTACTTGATTCCATCGAGGTAAGCTCCGAACAGCGGGGGAGTGAAGCGGATATCTTCCGGGGGCTCAACGTTTTTCAGGCGCCGGCAGGGTACCCGCTGGCTTACCCTTACTGGCACGTTGAACATCCGGAGAAGGAGCAATTAAAAACCCTCGTCATCGGAGACAGTTTCTACTGGTCGCTTTACCTGCACGAACAGTTCAGTAAAAAGTTTCTGGGGAACGGTGAGTTCTGGTATTACTTCAACCGGGTGATGTGGAACGGGACGGATGATGGTCCGGCCAGCGAGTTGCGCCTGCCCAATGACTTACTGGGGTATGATCTTGTTATCCTCTTCGAAACGGAGAGCCATTACCACCGCCTGTCCAACGGGTTTCTGGAGGCCGCCGTAGCCGGCTTTTTGGCGGGAGAAGTAGCCACTGCTGCCCTCGATATTCCGGAAGAGCGCCTGGAGGAAATGATGCAGCAAATCCGGGAAACGGAAAAATGGTACGCTTACGTTAAGAATAAGGCAAAAAAGGGAGACCGGACGGAAGAAGAAGTGCTGCGGAACGAAGCTCAGTTTTACCTGGAAGAGCGAATCAGAAAGAAAAAGCTGCGTCGCGCCGTTAAAAACGAAAATAGATAAAGGGGTTAAAGCCCTGGCTGGTAATCACCGCGCAGGCGAAAAAGAATGTTACCAGACTGAGGCCGAGGAGTACCGCGGTTTGCCGCCGGGAGTAGGTTAGCCGTTCGTAGGTGTACGCTTGCAGTTGGCTCCCTCCGGGCAGCCGCACGGCCCAGGCCCCCAAGAGGCTGATGCCCAACGTCCACCAAAATTTAGCGCTTGCCTGCGGCAAGCCCGTCCACCGGCCACCGAACATGACGCTGAGGTAATCCACCGCCTCCGTAAAGGTTTCCAACCGGAAGAAGACCCAACCGACAACCACGAGAAAGCAGGTCAGCAAGATGGCCGGCCACCGGCCGGCCCGCGTCAGCCATTGTTGCAGGAAGAGGCGATCCAGGGCCAGGAACAGGCCGTGGTAAGCGCCCCAGATCACAAAGTTCCAGGAGGCGCCGTGCCAGAGCCCCGAAAGCAGGAAGACGACCCAGAGGTTAAAGTACAGCCGAGCGGCGGAGGGTACCCGGTTTCCGCCCAGCGGAATGTAGAGGTAGTCCCGCATCCACCGGCCAAGGGTAATGTGCCATCGCCGCCAGAACTCCGTAATGCTGGTGGCTACGTAGGGACTGTTGAAATTCTCCGGAAAGCGAAAGCCCATCATCCGGCCCAGACCGATGGCCATATCGGAATAACCGGCAAAATCATAATAAATCTGCCCGGCGTAGGCAATGGCCCCCAACCAGGCCGTGGGCAGGTCAGGTACGCCGGCTTCGCTGGCAAAAATGGCATCCGCTTGTTGGCCGAGCACGTTAGCGATAAAGACCTTTTTCGCCAGGCCCAGGGTGAAACGGAAAAAGCCCTGCAATTTATCTTCCGCCGAAGCGGAACGCTCCCGCAGTTGATCAGCCACCTCGTGGTAACGCACGATCGGGCCGGCAATCATTTGCGGAAAAGACATGATGTACAGCAGGTAGTCGCTTACCCGCTCCAGAGGAGCGTGCTCCCGGCGGTACACGTCGATGGCATAAGTCAGGGTCTGGAAGGTGTAAAAGCTGATGCCGATGGGCAGGGCGACGGTCGTCCACCCCACTGTTTCCAGGCCGGCCGCGGTAAGCAGGCCGTTTACGTTTTCAACGAAGAAATTGGCGTACTTGAAATACGCCAGTAACCCCAGATTGAGGCCCAGCGAAGTCAGCAGCAGCCCTTTACGGCCGGATGGGGTAGTGCTGCGGTGCAGGGCCCGGACCAGGTAAAAATCGGTAATGGTGGAAGCCACCAGTATGAAAATGAAAAACGGTGCTCCCCAGGCATAGAAGATGACCGAGAACAGCAACACGACGGCGTTACGCCAGTTGCCGGGAACCAGGGTATACGCCAGCAGAAAAACCGGCAAAAAATACAGCAAAAAGGGAATGGAACTGAAAACCACGGCACGAAGGTAAAGGGTGTCGGCGAAATGAAGTCGGGGTGCCTGCGGAGGTGTGGAGGACAAAATGCACGGCCAGTCCATAAATCAGGCTTTGGCTAAGGGCCGGAGGTACGCCATTGGCAGTGTGCGGGACTTGCTTCCGCGTATCAGTTGGGCAAATTGTCATGCACACCCTGCAGGGCGTTGTAAAAAGTTTTCTGCAACTGGTGGCGCCTCCTACCCCGGCAAATCCGTAATTTGTGGTTGTGTTCGATTTTAATGCCTATTCCTCCCCCCTCCTCCCCGGTTTTCTGCAGGGGGTGGTTTTTGCCTTTATCCTGTGCTTGCGGGGGTATCGGGAAGAGCGGGTCAGTGACTATTTTGCCGCACTGCTGTTGCTCGCCGGCAGTTTGTACGTAGGGCAATGGATGTTGGGTTTTGCCGACTGGTACGATGCGCACGATTGGCGAACGACCCTGATGTTTTACGTCAAGTGGAAGAATTTGCTGGCCTTTGGTCCCCTTATCTGGTTGTACTTCCGCGCACTGACCAATACCGACTTTCGGTGGCAGCGGAAGTATTGGTGGCATTTTCTGCCACTGCTGCTGACCCTCACGCAACCCGTGGCTGTTTTCCTGTACGACTGGGGGTACTGGTGGTTGCTCAAAGGAGAAGCATTCACCTATTTCTACAATACCCGCGGACCGGCAGCCGAGTGGAACAATCAGTTCAATTCACCAATTTTCACCATCGTCTATGTCATCTCCGTAGTGCACCTGTTGGTGTACCTGGTCCGAACGCTCCTGGATTACCGGAAATACCGGTCTTACCTTGCCCGGGAGTTTTCTAACGCTGAGCAACTGACCTTCAAAAGCCTGCGCCTCACCCTGTACCTGATGTTGGCCGGTGTGCTCCTGACCGTTTTGCTGGATGTGCATAACCTGCTGTACAGTACCAGCTACATCGAGAGCTGGGACAGCTTTTTCGTGATGTCCGTCTTTACGTACCTGATCTCTATCCAGTTCCTGGCCATCAACCCGCGCCTGACGCGGGCCCTGCGGTTTGAACCCGGAGCCGAAGAGGACGTACCAGTGGCTTCATTGCCTGCAAGTACTGAGGACGTGACGACCAAAACTGACCCGGAACTGGCCGCCTGGGCAGAAAAGCTGGAACGGCGATTTGCCGTACACCAGGACTACCTCAATCCGGATCTGAAATTGGGAGACCTCGCCGAATCCATCAAAACCAACAGCTCGGTACTCAGCAGGGTCATCAACAGCAGCTACGGCATGAATTTCAATGACTTTATCAACAGCCGCCGTTGTGAAGCGTTTTTGCAGGCCATTGCCGCAGGAGAACACCGGCAGCATACTTTACTGAGCATTGCCCTCGACTGCGGTTTCAACTCCAAGTCAACTTTCAACCGGGCCTTCAAAAAGCATACGGGCAAAAGCCCGGGCTCCGCTATCCGGGAGTTGGGGTAGTGTAGGGCAATTATTGTCACATTCTACATCCGGGCGCGGCCGCAGGTGCAGGGGAGGTTAGGGAGCAGGGAAGCCAGGTGGAACGGTAGTGTGGTCATGAGTTTCCCTGAGCTGGGTGACCCGCCGGCGATTTCTGGAAACGTACTGACAAATCACCTGAAGCTCCCGCAGCGGATTTATGGGGGTAAGCAACGAGCAGTACGGGCAGTACTTAAATCAGGACGCTGCTACGGGGCGCAGGTTTGTCTTCCCTGCCGGAGGAGGCTTGGAGAAGCTTTTTTTTGGGGTAAAGGACGATGTCTCCTGATCCATCGCCCGTAAAAAGTCCCAAACCATAATCTGACCCGTCCCAAATGGTGATTTGGAGCGCTGGCGTGGCCGGATTCCCGGTGCTTTGTGATCAACAAAAACAAAGTACCATGCTACGTTACCGCTTTCCACTCTTACTACTTATCGCTGTTGCCCTGAGCGCTTGCGGACGCACCGTCGCGGGCATCGGGATTTCCGCCAACCAGGAGTTTGTCCTGGGGGAAGGCCGTCACCCCGCCTACCAGGCCCGCCTGAACAATAAGGATACGGTGGCGGTGCAAGTCTCCGTAAGGAACAAAAAAACGAAGGTGCAAACCCAGGGTTTTGACCTGGCGGGCACCGCAACCGTCTACGTGGCGGCTGATGAAGAGGTACACCTGATCAACAACAGCGACCAGGAAGTCCAGGTAAAGGCCACCCTGAATCGTAAAAACATCCAGGGCATGCGCTACCTGCCCGTCAGGGACTGAGCGCTCCGGCACCACTAGCCGCTACTACTCCGGCCGGTGGCCGGACATCTTCTCTTCACCAGACAATCTCTCCTTATGTCACCCCTTACTCCTTTCCTTACCCTGCTCCTTTTTATCCTGGTCAGCACCTGCGGCCGCGCCCAAACCCCTTTCGCCAATTTTCGTTTTGAGCATAACGGGAAGACCATTGACCTGCCTGCCCTCATGGCCAGTACCCAGACTCAGGACGTTAGCATGGCCCTGACCAACGGTACCCTGGATTCTGCTTTTGTGGCTACCACGCAGTCCGCAAGCACCCTCAGCGTCACCACGCTTTTCCCCGCCGGCGCGGGCTCCGGCCTCCCGGTTTGTATCGCTGTTTTACAACTGGTGGAAAGGGGCGCACTCCGGCTTGACGATCCGATAAATCCGCTCCTTGGCCCTACACCGCTGAGCAGGGGGGATGGGGTGACCGTACGGGACTTGTTACTACTGAAACCGCAGGTAGGCAGCAGGTATAAACCGGATGGTTTTGCCGCCGGAGCAGCGCTGCCGTCCCTGGCTGAAGTAGCCAGAGGGTTTCGTTTCCGGGGCATACGCCCGGCCGCTAAAGGGACGGAATACGGTAGTTGGGTACTCCTGCAACTGATCTTGGAACAGCACTACGGGAAACCGCTTAATGACATTA
>JAUIIF010000090.1 GCA_030431945.1 Bacteroidia bacterium
CAACCGTACCAAAAGTATCACAAATCCTTAACTCCTCTTCGGGGATAAGCCACCGTTAAGTATCACAAAACCATAACATTTAAGCACAAAAACCTCAAATCAGGGTCGTGTGTCGCCCCCTAACCAGCGGGCTACGACTGCAACAACTTATGGAAGCAAGGGGAAGTTTCTCTCTCTGAAAAGACGGCCGCCGATGGTCGTTCTAACCTCAATTTTCAAGCTCCAAAAGTTTAGCATATGAAATTTCTACTTCCCTTCCTGATGTTCATCGCTGTTTTCAGTTTCAGCAGCTGCGATGACGAAGAAACCATCGTAACGATCGACAGCTCCCAGCCAAATAACTTCATGGCTGCCCGTTCCGGCAACCTCGTTGCTCAGAACAACACCCCCACTGCCGGCCTGGTCGCACTGGGGGAGGACGCTGACGGTAAAACCTTCCTGCGCCTTGGCAATGACTTTACCACGGAACAGGGTACCGGCACGGTAACCGTTTACCTTTCCACCTCCGACACCTTCACCCCTAACCCCGGTGCCGGCAACCCCGACCTGATTCTGGTTGGTGCCCTCAACACCAACGGGGAGCAGTTCTTTCAGGTAAACCAGTCAGTCCCCGCATCCTTCACGCACGTCATCCTCTGGTGTGCGTCGGCCAACATTCCCTTTGGCAATGCGCGACTTCAGTAAACGCACCCCATCCGGGTAAAGGCGGGCGGATGTTCAGTACGCTGCTTTCCTCCTGCCCGGTAAGCACGGCGACGGCCACCGCAGCAGTTGCTGCCGGCCGTCGCCGTCATTTAACCATTCCTTCACCAATTCAGTCGGCCACCCATGACCATTCACCATTTCATCTTCACCATTATCTGTTGCTGCTCCTGCGCGCTGTTGCCGGCGCAAAGCGGGTGGTTGCAGGATAAGGGCCAGGGCTACAGTCAGCTATCCAGCGGCCGCTTAAGTACAGACAATTACTACAACCTGTCCGGCGACCAGGTCACCACCACCAGGTATGACAGTTACTCCATCAACGCTTACCTGGAATACGGGCTCTCCTCAAGTTTCAACCTGCTGCTGAACGGCCCCGTACTGCGTCGTCAGTCCTTTACCACGACGAGTGCTACTTACGGAATCGGTGACGTTAGTATCGGCCTGAAATACAAGCTGGCGGCGGGCCGGTGGCCCGCAGCTTTTAGCCTTGCTGCCGAACTTCCGCTTTCTCCCACGGAGCAATTCGCCGTTAACAACGAACAACTTGTTCCGGGCATAACGGATCAGATTAACCTGCCGGCGAGTGATGGCGAGCTGAATGTCCGCAGCACCCTGGCCGTTTCGCACAGTTTCTCCGACCAGTGGTACGCCTCCTTCTTCTCAGGTTTCAATTTCCGCACGGAAGGGCTAAGCCATCAGGTAAGCGGCGGGGTGGAAATCGGCTACCTTTTGGTTGACCAGCTCTACCTGATCGGTCGCCTGAATACCCAGCTATCCCTGGGTACGCCGCAAAATGGCTTATCCTTTGTACGGGGGGAAGGCGTGGAGTACACGGCGGTCGGCTTCACCCTTTCCTACCAGGTTAGCGAAAACTGGGGCCTGAACCTGAGTGCCACCACTTACAATGACCTACTGGCCAGTCGCCGCAACATCTACAGCGGGCCGGCCCTTTATGCGGGCGTATCCTACTCGTGGTAAAGCCGGGTCGGTGCCAGGGCCCCGCCTTACAGTGAACCAATCATATCCTCCGGCTTTACCCAGGCATCGAACTCCTCGGCCGTCAGGTAGCCCAGTTCGACGGCTGCAGCCTTCAGGGTCGTGTCTTCCGCGTAGGCTTTTTTGGCAATCTTCGCGGCCTTATCGTAGCCAATCTTGGTGTTCAGCGCCGTCACCAGCATCAGGCTGTTGTTGAGGTGCTCGGTAATTTTCTTGTGGTTGGGTTCGATACCGGCGGCGCAGTTCTTCTCGAAGCTCCGGCAGGCATCGCCGATCAGGCGGGCGCTCATCAGGAAGTTGAAGATCATGACGGGCTTGAAGACATTCAGTTCGAAGTGTCCGGTGAGCCCACCGACGTTGATGGCTACGTCATTACCCATCACTTGTGCCATGGCCATGGTCAGGGCTTCGCTCTGGGTCGGGTTTACCTTGCCGGGCATGATGGAGCTGCCGGGTTCATTGGCGGGGATAATGATTTCCCCGATACCGGAGCGTGGTCCGCTGGAAAGCATCCTGACGTCGTTACCGATTTTCATGAGGCTGACGGCCACGGTTTTAAGGGCGCCGTGGGCTTCCACAATGGCGTCGTGGGCGGCCAGGGCTTCAAATTTGTTTTCGGCGGTGCGGAAGGGCAGGCCCGTCAGCTCGGCGATCTGGCCGGCAACGTGGACGTCGTAGCCGGCGGGCGTGTTCAGCCCCGTTCCCACGGCGGTTCCGCCCAGGGCCAGTTCACTGAGGTGATCCAGGGTATGCTTAATGGCTTTCAGCCCGTGGTTGAGCTGGCTGACGTAGCCGCTGAACTCCTGCCCCAACGTCAGCGGGGTGGCATCCATGAAGTGAGTACGCCCGATTTTGACCACGTTCATCATTGCCTTACTCTTGGCCGCCAGGGTATCCCGGAGTTGCTCGATTCCGGGGATGGTGTTTTCTACCAGAATTTTGTAGGCTGCGATGTGCATGGCCGTCGGGAACGTATCATTCGAAGACTGACTTTTGTTGACATCGTCATTCGGATGCAGCGCCTTCTGCTCGTCCGAAAGACTGCCCCCGGCCAGGACGTGGCCGCGGTTGGCAATTACTTCGTTGACGTTCATGTTCGACTGGGTACCGGAACCGGTTTGCCAGACGACCAGGGGAAATTCCTCGTCGAGTTGGCCGGCCAAAATCTCGTCCGCTACCTGACCGATCAGGTTAGCCTTTCCTTCATCCAGCACCCCCAGGGCAGTATTCGTGCGGGCTGCCGCTTTCTTCAGAATAGCAAAAGCGCGAATGATTTCAATGGGCATCTGCTGGCCACCGATTTCAAAATTAGTGAAGCTACGCTGGGTCTGGGCGCCCCAGTACCGCTGGGCGGGGACTTCTACGGTGCCGATGGAATCTTTCTCAGTGCGGAAGGTGGTCATGGTTACGTTGGACTTTTAATGCTTTATTTTTCGGGCTGTCGGTTCGTTAACAGCGGCGCGAAGGTAAGGTTTTACGGGCGCAGACGCAGGTGCAAAGAATGGTGGAAAGGCTGTAGTAGATTCTCCCGCGGAGGAGCGATGGGGAGGACCCGCACCCGGGTGCAGTAGCTGAACTCAAGGAGGGGCAAGCTCAGGAGTTGTCCCTTTTCCTGCAGTACGGCAGCGCTTACCAAACCGGCACCTTCACCGCTGTCCCCATGGCAAAAACCAGGGTAACCTGCCGGGTGGCGTCGAGTACTTCGTGGCGGACCTTGAGGCCGACAATGGCGTTGGCACCGGCTCGTTCCGCCTGGTCGCGCATGCGATCCATGGCCAGCAGACGCGCCTCGCGTTCCAGGCGCTCGTAGGCGACGGGAATACCATCGGCGGCCGCAGCCAGTGCGGCCAGCAAAGCCTCCCGGTCTTCGCCACCGATAATGGCGGTACCGGAAACCACCCCGACATAATTCGAGATGTTCCGGGGTTGCAAATCGTTGGTGGTAGTCGTAAGCATGCGATCTGGTTCAGTATGGGTCACAAAGGTCGTCCGCAAAATTTGATTTTCGGGTCCTTCAGCAGAAAATAGGATCAAGTTTAATACTACACCTGTAATTTATTATTGAAATTCTTCTTTAATCCCCTAACTTTAGGCAGATTATCCCGTTAACGGGAAGAACTATCACTCCCCAACCAAACATTCATGGCAAACTATACCATTAACGTAAACGGCAAAGCGCATCAGGTGGAAGCTGCTCCGGAAACGCCCCTTCTGTGGGTGATTCGTGATGAGCTGGGTTACGTAGGAACAAAATTCGGCTGCGGCATCGGTCAGTGCGGTGCGTGCACCGTTCATATCGACGGCGTGGCGATGCGTTCGTGCCAGCAGCCGATCAGCAGCGTCAGCGAAAACAATTATCAGATTACGACCATTGAGGGGCTTTCCGAAAATGGAGAACACCCGGTACAGCAGGCCTGGCTGGAGCACGACGTGCCGCAGTGCGGCTACTGCCAGTCCGGACAGATGATGAGCGCCGCCTCGCTGCTCAACCAGATTCCGAACCCGACGGATGAGGACATCAATACGGGTATGGCCGGTAACATCTGTCGGTGTGGTACCTACACCCGGATCCATGCCGCCGTTAAAACGGCGGCGGGCAAACTGAGCTGATCGCCCCCTGCTCTCTTACCTCTTCTTTGCACCTGCGTCCGCGCCGGAAAAATAGATTGACGCCCGTTTCGTCTGACAGACCAGCAGACGAATTGCTGCCCCCCAAAAGATCAATCTATCAAGCTATCACTTCTATCAATCTATCCAATGTCTACCCACCAAACTCGTAGAAATTTCCTCAAAGTCTCCACGGCCGCCGGCGGTGGCTTTCTGCTGGGCTTCAGCTTCCTGACGTCCTGCGAACAAAAACCAGCTGCCGTAGCTATGGCACCGGAACTAAAGATGCCCGAGCAATGGACGCAGCTTAACGGTTACCTGAAAATCGGCGAAAATGGCGTAGTGACCATCATCAACCCCAACCCGGAAATTGGCCAGAACGTAAAGACATCCATGCCCATGATCATTGCCGAAGAGCTCGGAGTGGACTGGGACAACGTGATCGTTGAACAGGGTAAATTGGATACGGAGAATTTCAGTCGCCAGATCGCCGGTGGCAGCCAATCCATCCGCCAGGGGTGGGAGCCGCTGCGCAAAACGGGGGCTACGGCCCGGGCCATGCTCATCGCTGCAGCTGCCCAGCAGCTGGAGGTGCCCGCCACCGAACTCCGGACAGAAAAGGGGATGATTTATCACGACGCCTCCGGAAAAAGTGTGGGCTACGGCGAAGTCGCTTCCCTGGCGGCTACGCTGGACGTTCCTGAAGAAGTGGAACTGAAAGATCCAAAGGATTTCACGATCATCGGCCAGTCCACCAAAAATGTCGACGCGCGCAAGATTGTAACGGGCCAGCCCCTGTTCGGCATTGACACGAAGCGGGAGGGGATGCTGTACGCCGGGATTGTCCACCCGCCGGCATTCGGCCTGGAATTAAAATCCTTCAATGCTGACGCGGCGCTGGCCATGCCCGGCATCGTTGATGTTTTTGCGATCGACTGTGCGCCGGAAGGCAAGCAACTGCAGTGGTCGGACGGGCCGACCGTTCGTAAGCAGGTTGCCATCGTCGGCAAATCCACCTGGCAGGTACTCCAGGCCAAGCAGGCCATTGAGGTGGAGTGGGAACAGACCAGTGCTCCGGAAACCTCCGCCGGCCACAAAGAAAAAATGGCAGACCTGATTGCCAACGGCAAGGCTGAAGAAGCCCGCCGGGATGGCGACCCTGAAGCCGCTTTTGCCCGGGCGGCCAAGATTGTGGAAGCCACCTACTCGGCTCCGTTTCTGCCCCACAACACGATGGAGCCGATGAACTTCTTCGCCCACGTTACTGAAGATAAGGCGGAGCTCTACGGCCCGATCCAGACGCCGGAATTTTTAGAAAAAACCATTGCGACCCTTTTTGACATGGACCCGGCGCAGATTGAGGTCGGCATGTCCCGGATGGGTGGAGGTTTTGGCCGTCGCCTCTACGGCAGCTTCGGTGTCGAAGCAGCCCTGATCAGTAAGGCAGCCGGTGCCCCGGTTCAACTTACGTACAGCCGGGAAGATGACATGACCCAAGGAACTTACCGCCCGGACTACCTGGTAAAGTACCGGGCCGGACTTGACGCTGACGGCAATATGATTGCCTTCCACGTGCGTGGAACCGGCACCCACGGAAGCCCGATTTTCGAGAACCGTTTCCCGGCCGGCACCACCGACAACTACCTGGCGGAGAAAATCAGTATGGACTCCAACATCAGTACCGGTGCCTGGCGGGCACCGGCCTCCAATTTCATTGCCGGTGCCGAACAAGCCTTCCTGGACGAAGTGGCCGAAGCCGCCGGCAAAGACCCCATCGATTTCCGGTTGGAGCTCTTCGACCGGGCCATCAAAAACCCGGTAGGCGAAAGGAATGATTACGATGCGGAGCGCTACGCCGGCGTCCTGAAACTCGTACGGGAGAAATCCGGTTGGGACGCGGACTCCGGAGACGCCCGGGGGGTGGCGGCCTACTACTGCCACAATTCGTACGTCGCCCAGGTACTCGATCTCACACTCGACACCAGCGGAAAGCCCCAGGTGGAAAAGGTCTACTGTGCCGTGGATTGTGGTATCGTCGTTAACCCCGAAGGAGCCCTCAACCAGATAGAAGGCGGTATTATTGACGGGATCGGCCACGCCCTGTTCGGCCAGTTAACCTTCACGGATGGTAAGCCCGATCAGAGCAACTTTAATACCTACCGCCTCATCCGCCATCCGGAAGCGCCGCGGCAAATCGAAACCTCCTTCGTGGAAAACGGTATCGCCCCTACCGGGCTCGGAGAACCTAGCTTACCTCCGGTTATCGGAGCATTAGCGAATGCCCTCTACCAGGCTACCGGGGAGCGGGTATACGATCAGCCGTTTATGGGGTCGTTACCGGGATAAATCTCCCGGTCTTGACCTTACCATAGTTACGGAATATGAAGCAGCACCGTTGCGTATCGCGCAACGGTGCTGTCATTATGTGCAGCACCATTTGCCCAACGATTACGCGTAGGCAAGCCCCGCTCGCTACGATTGGCGGACCTCCGGCCCTTAGCTGAGGCCTGATGTTGGGAATGGCGGTGCATTTCGTTAGATACACGCTGTTTCGTAAGTAGTTGCTACTTTCGTCTCTCAACGTAGCTGGGGCACACTGCCAGACAAATGCGAGCGCTCGTCGGCCGAAGCGGACGTGTAACGGCCTGATGCCGTTCCGGGCTGCTTCGCGGTCGTCCGCCGAGAGGGAGTATTTGTCTGGCAGTGTAGTAGCTCTGGGGTACAATTTAGCCTGTCGGCGTCACCGGAGGTTTACTTATTTTACCAAGGTCCAGCACACTTAATTAATTCCATCGTTCATGCAACTCGGCTTCGTTACCGCCATCCTACCTGAATTGACCCTTACAGAAAACCTGGCCTTCGCCGCTGAAGTCGGGTACGACTGCCTGGAGGTGATGTGCTGGCCGCCCGGTAAAGCAGAGCGCCGGTACGCTGGCGTGACGCACATCGACATCAGCCAACTGGACGCTGCGGAAATTTCCCGAATCCGCCAACTGCAGGAAGAATACGGCGTAAAGATCAGTTCCCTTGGGTACTACCCCAACCCGTTGGTGGCGGATGAGGCCGAAGCCAAGGTATATACCGACCACCTGCTAGCCCTGATCGATGCTGCTGCGGCGCTGGGCATTAACTGCGTTACCACCTTCGTGGGCCGCGATAAGAACCAAACCATCGAAGCGCAGTGGCCACGCTTTCTGGCAACCTGGCGCCCCATCGTGGCGCACGCCGAAGCGCAGGGGGTACGAATCGGTATTGAGAACTGTCCGATGCGGTTCACGCAGGATGAATGGCCGGGGGGCGTAAACCTGGCCGTCAGCCCCGCAGTTTGGGAGCGCATGTGGGAGGATATCCCCAATGCCAACTGGGGGCTTAATTACGACCCCAGTCACTTTATCCTTCAGCACATGGACTACACCCTACCCTTCCGGAAGTACCCGGAACGGATGGTGCACATTCACGCGAAGGATGCGCGTATTGACGTGGAGCAGCGGAATCACCACGGGGTATTCAGTCATCCCAACCTTTGGCATACGCCAAAGATCCCAGGACTCGGTGATGTGGACTGGGGCCGGTTCATCGGTTACCTCCGGGAGACGGGGTACGACGGCGCCGTTTGCGTCGAGGTAGAAGACCGGACCTTTGAGGGTAGTCTCGCAAAGCGCAAGGCAAGTCTGGTGCAGAGCTACGATCATCTGCGACAGTTTATTCGCTAGCCTGACTACTCCTGCTTCTCCAGTGCCTTCCTGGTTTCTGCTGCTGCTTTTTCCATACCGTCGAGGCTTTCGTCTACTAATTTATTCAGGTCGTCTCCTTCCGGCAGTTGGTTCAGTGCCTCGTTGAGTGCCTTACTGAGCTCACTCCCGCCAGGCACTTCTTTCCGGAGTTCGTTCAGGGCTTGATCCCACTCGGCTTTGGTGGGCATTTCGGCAGTTGCTTCGTCAACCAGGGCATCGAATTCTTCTGCGGTGGGCCAATTGGCCAGTGTTTCGGCCAGGGCCGCGCGTGCCTCTGCCTGCTCGGCAGCCGGAAGCCGGGCGATCTGTTTTTCGGCGAGTTCCCGGAACTCTTCTTTGGTGGGCAGGACTTCCTCCTGGAACCGGTCAACGTAGCCTTTCAGGCGGTCAGGATCCAGGTTGCCATCAGCGCCGCAGGCGGTGAAGGAATAAGCGACAATCAGTAGAAAAAAAATGGTGAACAGGTTACGCATAATTTGCTTTTAGCCATTTATGCGGGCAATGCCCACTTTGTTACAGATCGTAACCTGTTCCGGGCGCGGCCGCCGGTGCAGTGACAGGATTCAGGAATAGCCAGCGGCAGCCGGCAACCACGGTATTGCTTGCCCGGCAACTTTTTTTGCTCCTGCGTTCGCGCCCGAACCTCCTCACCGTTGCGCTTTGCTTTACCTGCTTTACTGCGGGTCCGGCAGGGGTAAATCGGCATCCCCCAGGTCGGCACCGAAGCGTGCGCGGGAGTAATCACGCGGTGCAAAGCTGGTACTGATCCGCGAGAGGTTGATACGGGTTATTTCTGCCGGCGGCGGTTGGTTATTCATGGTTCATTTGGTTTACTAATACACTGACTGTTACAGTCGGAATTGATTTCTTGTTCACACGCTTTCTCACTTACGTTGTATGTTTGGCAAGCACACACTTCCATACTTCAACCATTATTCTGCTCTCCCTATGTTAATTCGCCTCCGCTTTTCACTCTTTCTGCTGACCGCCCTGCTGGGCAGTTGCGGGCAGGATAACCCCGAGCAGCCCACCCCGCCGGCCCCCACCATCACGCCGGACAGCACCGAAGTCGCACCGGCCCCAACTTTGCTCTATCCGTGGGTGGACAACCTGAACCTCCGGGAAGCCCCTAAGACCAGCGCGACCGTAGTCGCCAAAGCAAATTCCGGGGATGCACTGATCTACCTGGAGGAGCAGACCGACTTCACGGAAGAGATCAAACTACGGGGAAAAACGTACGATGAACCCTGGGTAAAGGTTCGCACCAGCGAAGGCCAGGAAGGCTGGGTATTTGCCGGTGCCCTGAAGCGGGAGGGGGAAATAAAGGGTACCGCCAAACAAATTAAAGGCGTCATTGACATTCCTCATTTTGGCCGCCATGATTTACGGGTATGGTCTAAGGAATCCACCAAAGATTCTTCCGGTGGCGATGCCGAAGCTACGACGACCATCTATTCATCAGGCAACTGGGTCATGGAGGTGATGACGTACGACACGGGGGAATATGGCTACGGGAAACACTACCGCCTGATCGGTCCGGACAGTGAATTGCTGAAAGCCTACAACCTGGAATGGATCAGTGACACGCCCCACCTGCTGAAAGAAACGGTGTGGGATTTCACGACGACGCCCGCCAGAAAATTCGTCCGCTCGGAGAGCTTCGACCAGCATTTTTTCCAACTGAAGCCGAGGCCGGAAAGCGTTGACGGAGACTTTGAGGAAACGACCCTCTCCCCGGAAGAGGTGAAGAAGGAACAGGAATACCTTTAACCGTTCAGCATGCCGGGCGAGCCGCTTTTTTATTTTCAGCAGTGTACCCTTGCCCGGGGCCATCATGCTGTTTTAGCGCAACTAGACTGGGCGGTAAAGCGTGGGGAGCACTGGTTGATCACCGGCGCCAACGGCGCCGGCAAAAGCACCCTGGCCGAGGCCATCAGCGGCCGGCACCGGATCATGAGCGGCGAGCGGCGGTGGCCGGGGTTGGCGGAGGCACCGGCCAAAGCGATCCGGCTGATATCCTTTACCGACACCGGTCCTCTGTTTCATAATGCCAACGCCGTCCACTATTACCAGCAACGCTTTAACGCCTTCGATGCCGACGGACACCTGACCGTGCGGGAATACCTGCTGGCGAACGGGCATACGGAGACTTCTGCCCGGGCCGCCCTGTCCTTGCTGAAAGCTGCCGATTTACTGCACCTGGAAAGAATCAAGCTCTCCAGCGGCCAGACCCGCAAACTGCTGCTGGCCAAATGCCTCGCCGGGCGCCCCGGGGTGCTCGTGGTGGATAACCCCTACCTGGGGCTGGACGCCGGCAGCCGGGTCCGGCTGAACCGGCTGTTGGACGAACTGGTCAGCGCTACGGGTGTCACCCTGCTCCTGGCCGTTCCGCGGGTAACGACGCTGCCGGCCTGTCTTACCCACCACCTGCATTTATCCGGGGGGAGCGGGGAGGTCGTGGAGCTGGAAAAAGTAAATATGGAGAAGTCCATATTGGCACCAGCAGGGCCGGCCACCCCCCTCTCCTTCCCGCCGGCTACGCCCGGCGCCCCTGCTGCAGCGGTGATCCGGCTGGAGGAGGTTACCATCGCTTATGCCGATAAAGTTGTCCTGAACCGACTCAGTTGGCAGGTGCACCCAGGCGAAAAGTGGTTGGTCTCCGGCAGCAACGGCAGCGGAAAATCCACCTTACTCAGCCTGCTCTACGCGGACCACCCTCAGGCCTACGCCAACCGGATTTTCCTTTTTGGTAAGCGCCGTGGCCGGGGCGAGAGCATCTGGGACATTAAGCGCCGCATCGGCTTTACCTCTCCGGAGTTGCATGCTTTTTTTGACGGGAACCTGCTGGGGCGCGAGGTCATTCTGAGCGGGCTGAA
>JAUIIF010000786.1 GCA_030431945.1 Bacteroidia bacterium
CGGCACCTTACTCCTTCCTGGCTCATCCACTATTTTTTGCACCTGCGTCCGCGCCCAAAGCTTATTTAAGTAAATACTTCACCCGTGGTAATCACCTAACATTCAGTGCACGGTCATGACTTTCAGGTAGTAGCGTCCGGTATTTGCACAGCAGGTAATAATTGATTTACTTTACTATCAATGCATACAGGTCAGGAACAGAACGAAGCCACCCCGCCGCCCTATAAATTCAAGGAGCTGAAGGTTTACAACTCAACAGAGTACCTGTGGGAGAACGTGAAAAAGTACCGTCAGGTGTTTGATCGCTTCGAAACGGCCTACATTTATACTGAGCTGTCGTTACACAATAAAAACTTTGACCTCGAAGACTGGTCCCTACGGGTTGACCTGAAATGCTTTAGCATAAATGACGCCAACCGAACTGAAATTTGCAGCCTGACCATTGAAAAGGAAGTAAGCAAATTTGACAGTATCATCTATCTGCGGGAAGGCTGGGGAAACCAGAAGAAAGGAACCTTCTGGAAGCGGGGGACCTATTACTGGGAAGCTTACATCGATGAGCAAAAAATCGGCAGCAAGTACTTCTACATCATTGAGCCACAAGACAATAGCCCGGACCCCCTGGACGATGAGTGGGAACCTAAAGAATCCGTTGAAAAATACCTCGAGCTGCTTACGGCCCGTCTGTACGAAGGTCCGTACGATGATGTCATTGAAGCAGACCGGGTTTTCCTGAAGGAATTTGCCGTAAAGGAAACCCGCTACATCTATCTTGAATTAACGTTCCGGAACCTCCAGCCGGAAGAAGAATGGCACCTGGAACTGTTTACTAAGTTTCATAACCAGGCCCGTGAACTCAAGGGCCAAGTCATCCGCCTGCAACAAATAAAGAAAGAGCAGGAAGTGATTAAGATCACGGCGGGATGGGGTGCCGCCAACCCCAATTTGTGGCGGGTTAACAACTATACCGCCGATATTGTCTTTCTTGACAAACTCATCGCCAGCATTCCCTTTATCGTTGATGATGAGGCCGTTCCCGGCTACCCCACCGTCTATCTGCCCGGCAAGGAAAACGGGATGGTGCTGGCACCAACGGAAGAGGCCGGAGACGAGACCTTTGCAGAAATAATGGCACGGCTTAATGCCCTCACCGGCCTGCACGAGGTAAAACGCCAGATACAAGAACATGCCGTTTACATTCGCTTTCTCCAGTTGCGCCAGCAGCGCGGCTTTGAGATGGACAAAGGCATGGATGTCCACTCCGTCTTCATCGGCAACCCCGGAACGGGTAAAACGACCGTTGCCAGGATGATGGGTAAGCTTTACCGCAAAATGGGCTTGCTTTCCAGTGGCCACACCGTGGTCGCCGATCGCGTCGACCTGGTGGGGGAATACATCGGCCAGACGGCGCCCAAAACCCGGGAGGTCATCGACCGCGCCAGGGGCGGTGTCTTATTCATTGACGAAGCCTACGCGCTGGCCCGCAGCAACGATGACGGCAAAGATTTCGGACGGGAGGTTATTGAAATTCTCGTCAAGGAAATGTCCAACGGCACCGGTGACCTGGCGGTAATCGTGGCGGGTTACCCCGATGAAATGAAGCGGTTTCTGGACAGTAATACCGGCCTGAAATCCCGTTTCAAACACAATTACGATTTCCGGGACTTCCTGCCGCAGGAACTGAGTACGATTGCCGACTACGCAGCAGAACAACTGGGCGTTTCACTGACCCTCATGGCGAAAGCACGGGTGGACGAAATAATTACCAAAGCTTTCCGGGGCCGTGATCGCACCTTCGGAAATGCCCGCTACGTTCATGATCTCATCGAGAAGGCTAAAGTGCAAATGGCCCTGCGCCTGATGGCGAACGAAGAAAAAGCAAAAAGCTACAGCACCGAGCAAATCAGTACGATAGAACTGGAGGACGTCAACCGCATTGAAGGTCTCCGCAAGAAAGAGCCGCCGGCCATTCCCGTGAATGATGAACTTCTTCAGGAAGCACTTGATGAGCTTAATGCCCTGATT
>JAUIIF010000091.1 GCA_030431945.1 Bacteroidia bacterium
GAAACCTTCCAGCAGGCCGGTGTGCTCACCAATGGCACTGAAGTGCTGGTGACCAATGTTCCAGGTACCGAAAACGTAGAGCAACTGGAGCGCCAGTACCACGTGCACCATCAGGCGCTTGAGGTCCATGCCGTCCTTGATGTGCGTACCGTCTTTCGTTACGGTATCCGGCTGAAAGAGGAAAGTGTAAAAAGCGTCGTAAGTCGTGTGGGCAAGCTTATTCTCCTTGGCCGGCTCGAACTTCTTGACGAAATCGTGTAATGCTTTCATATTGCTATTCTAGCTGAGGCGTACTGCGGGTGCAGTTACCGATTTTTTTGATTTAACCCTGTTCGAGCATCGTGTTGAGGCCGCCGCGCAGGATGTGCTGCAACGGCTGCTTGGAAACGCAGGCGAACTCTGCCAGGGCAACGTCTTCTTCTACCAGTTCGTAGATGCCCAGGCCTTCCATGCTCTCAAAGTCGTTCACCATGATCGACTTCATCAGCTGCTGGGTGTAGATGTCCATGGGCATTACTTCCTCGTAAACATTGTTTACGACAAAGGCCCGCTTCTCACCGTGGGTGTTGGTCGTCGCCTCAAAGGCGCTGAACGTCGGGATCGTCGGGGAGACGGATGCCCGCGGCTTGAGGGGCAGCAACCAGCCGAAAATTTCTGCTTCGTTCCCCTCGGCGAGTACCGTTACCTGATCGTCAAAGAACCCGAGGTAGCCATCCGTACCAACGGCATCACCCGTGAGGACGTCGCCACTGATGACGCGCGTGTTCTCCAGGTTCTCGCCCTTCAGCAGTTCTCCCAGGTTTGCACCTGCGTAGGTACGCACGTGGCGCGGAGCAGCCAGTGGAGCACCGGCCAGTGCGACGACACGTTCCGTATTGTAACGGCCGTGCTTGAAAAGTTCTCCGAGGAGGAGCACCGTGTTTACGTCCAGGGTCCAGACCGTATTCTCGCCCGCCCCGACGGGGTGGATGTGGTGGATCTGTACCCCGACGTTACCGACAGGGTGCTTACCGATGAAGTAGCGGTGCTCAGCGTTGGCAATTTTACTGAAGCCCGTTTCATTTTCCTCACGGCCGTCAAGACCGAGGTAAACGAGACCCGGCGTCAGGCGGTTCAGTACGTCGATACCCGCCTGGAAGATGTCTTCCCGACCGGCAATCTGCAGTTTACTGTCCGGAGCCAGCGGCGCCGTATGGAAAGTGGACACGAAAATGTCGCGTGGGGTGACTTCCGGATCGGCAACAATATTATAAGGACGCTGGCGGATGCCCGGCCACACCCCGCTCTCCAGCAGGAACTCCACGAGCTCCTCCCGCGAGGCAGTAGCTGACGGGACACTGTAGCTGCGGCTTTCCTGGTCCTTACCCGCCAGGATCACGATGCTGGCAATGGAGCGCTTAGCGCCGCGGTTAATCTCAATGACTTCGCCAGACACGGGCGCCGCAAATTTGATGCGGTCCATTTTTTTATCGTAGAAGACGACATCGCCGGCCTTTACCTTATCACCGATTTCCACGGTTACCTTGGGGATCGGCATCAGACCGATAAAATCCGGAGGGCTGATCGCATAACGAACGGCCTGGGCATCACCGGCTACCGAAGCGGGGGCCGCTCCTTCCAGCGGGATATCGTACCCCTTGCTCAGTTTATAGCTGTGCTTGTTCTCCAGGTAAGCCGGAAGCTTCTTGGTAAAAAGCTCATTCATGCGGGGGTATAACCCCATATTGGCTTTCTCTCCGTTGATGCCGGATTCGTTGGACTCGATAACCATAAAGTTATCCGCCACACTAATCACAATAAAAAAGAAGATCAGGAGCGCTATGGCGGCCAGGCCATAAAAGAGCAGGTTTCCGCCATCGGCCGGGGCCTGAGACTGAAAAGTAAGGTTGACCAACGCTAGCAAGGCTAGGGAGCCGGTCAGTCGCTTAATGGATTTCATACGCTGGATTGCGTTAAAACTAAGATAAGAGGCCGTAATCAGCCGGGGTTTACCGGAAAAACCAAGGTTTTGCAACAAGGTTTTCGAGTTTGCCGCAAAGTTACAACTTCGTGCGTTTCTAAGCTAGTAAGTAGGCCCCATGTTGAATCGCAACGGCTATTTAGATCAAATCTATCTAAAGTAGCGGGCGCTGGCGCAGGTGCCGGGTTAAGTTTGCGCGGGCCGTGCGGGCCGGAACGGACTTACGGGCGGCCCCGGCCGGTCAACTTTCTCTGCACCTGCGTCCCCGCCCCCTGGCTTACAACTGCCCTATCCTGCCGAAAGGTGGCCCGTCCGCCATTTGTCCGCCTCCTTCTTTCGGCCTGGCGCGGAAAGGGCTTACCTTAGCCGCGTATTCCCATCCCTGTTCATAGTCCCACCGATATGCCTGTATCCTTCTCTTCCCTACGTAGCATCCTGCTACTGCTCTTCACGTTGCCCGGACTGGCAACGCTCTCCGCCGCTGATTACTTCTGGGTGGGCGGAAGTGGCAACTGGTCAGACATCAGCCACTGGGCCACTACCTCGGGCGGGGTGACGACCCACGCCCAGGCCCCCGGTGCCGACGACGACGTTTATTTTGACGCCAACTCCTTTACCGCAGCCGGACAGACCGTAACGCTGAACACCGACATCATTTTTTGCCGGAGTATGGACTGGAGCGGCGCCACCAACGCCCCTACCCTGACCGGCAGCCGCAGCGTAACGATGATGATTTACGGCTCCCTGCGCCTGATTCCCGCACAGACCTACGCCATGGCCGGCAGTGTTGTTTTTACTGGCGACGTGGTCGATAATACCGTTGACTTTGCGGGACACACGGCCGGCCAGAACCTCACCTTTGCCGGCGGTGGGGGCTGGCGACTCACCGAGGCGGTAGTGGTTGACAGCACCCTGTTCTTCAACGAAGGCACCCTGAATACCGACGGGCAAGCCGTCACCGTCGGCTTTTTACGCAGCGATTCCGAGGCCAGCCGAACCCTGCAACTCGGAGCAAGCCAGGTGACCATCCGGAAAAACACCTGGATGCCCTACCCCAATCAGTACCCCCCTCTCAACTGGCAATCCTTGTGGATCGACGCCAGAAACCTTACGCTTGATGCGGGCACCTCCATCATAACCCTTACCGGCAGTGCTACGGACTTGTTCTTTGAAGGGCCCGGCACCCTCGCGTTCAACGAAGTGGTGCTCAGCGCGCCCATGGGAACCTCCAACCTTTATCGCTGGACCGACTTCAACGGCTTCGACTCTGCCCCCTCGGTAAGTTTTGCGCGGCTCGACCTCTGGCACCGCACCGAACTCACCGGCAGCTACGCCATCGACGAACTGGAGCTGCACGCCGGCCAGCAGTACCGTTTTCAGAGCGGAGAAACGTTCACCCTGGGCCGTCTCCTGGCTACGGGAGACTGCCGGGGCAGCATCGACCTGGCCGCCAGTGAGGCCGGCACCCCGGCCCTCTTCTCTTCTACCGCCGCGATCAGCGGCGACTTTATCTCCCTGCGTGCCATCAGCGCCGGCGGCACCGGCAGCTTCACGGCCAATAACGTTATCGACCTGGGCGGAAACAGCGGCTGGACCATGAATAACCGCCCCACGAATGAATTTTACTGGATCGGCGGCACCGGCAACTGGAATGACCCACTGCACTGGTCAGCCACCAGCGGCGGGCCCGCCAGCGGTTGCCTTCCCTCTTTGGCCGATGATGTTTTCTTTGACGCCAACTCCTTCTCCGCTCCGGGCCAAACGGTAACCATCAACGTAGAAAACGCCGCCTGCCGGAACCTGAGCTGGACGGGCGCCGCCTTCAACCCCACCTTTACCGGTCCGGAAGAAAATCGCATGCAGATAGCAGGCTCCCTCACCTTTACCGCCGGCATGGACCACACCTTTTCCGGCAGCTACTTCTTTTCTTCGGATCAGCAGGACAATACCATTACCAGTGCCGGCCAGCACTTTAACGAAGACATTACCTTTGAGGGCAGTGGGGAATGGACGCTGAACGACAGCCTCCACGTCGAATATTTCACCTACCTGCGCTCCGGCACCCTGCGCACTAACGACCAGGCCGTCAACACAAATTTCCTGTGGGCCAACTACGGTAGTGCCCGGGGCCTTTTCCTCGGCAATTCCTACGTCACCATTGAATCCCGCCAGGCCCTGTACTACTACAGTGAAATGCAGCTTAATGCTGACAACCTGACCTTTGACGCCGGGACTTCCACCATCGAATTCCGGGGAGGCTACAGCGGCGGGCTCTACGCTTTCGGCAGTACGCCCCTGGTCTTCAACGTCGTCATCTACAGCTGCCCCCGGGGTTCTTTTTATCAGGACGTCTTCAGCCCCACCGGGGCCGCGACGGTAACCGTGGACTCGCTCCTTTACTACAACTCCGGGTACCTGGGCGGAAACAATGAGATCAATTATTGTTACCTCGCTCCGGGGCGTACCTACGAATTCCGGGACGGGCAGACGCAAACCATTGCCGAACTCGTGGCCAATGGCGCCTGCGACGAAGGGCACACCAGCCTGATCTCCTCCTTCCCGGAGCGACCGGCTTCCCTGAGCCTGACGTCTGGCCTGACGTACGAACGGCTGTTCCTGCAGGACATGGCCATAACTGCCGGGGCACCGGTAGCCGCCAATACCTCCGTAGACGGAGGTGGAAACACTGGCTGGACCATTTCCGGCGGCGGCAGCCGCACGCTTTACTGGGTTGGTGGAGAAGGAGACTGGTTTGACCCTGCCCACTGGTCCCTCACTTCCGGTGGCCCCGGAGGAGAATGTGTCCCTACCCCCATCGATGACGTGATCTTCGACGCAGGAAGCCCCGCCGGAGGAATGGATTTCACCCTCCTCAACAACTCCGACCGCACGGTCTACTGCCGGAACATTGACTGGACCGCCGGCCTCACCAACCGCATTTATTTCCAGGCAGGCCAAATGAGGATCGCCGGCAGCTTCACGAATGCCGGTAACCTCGATTTTCAGTCTAACCCCATCTTCTTTTACGGAGACGGTGACCAAACCATCACCATGGGCGGCGCGCGCTTCTACGAGTTTGTCATGCGCCCCGCCGGCACTTACACTTTTACGGACGCGGTAACCGGCGGCGATATCGTTCATCAGACCGGCACGGTCAACTTTACCGATCAAACGGTTGACCTCTCCCGCATTCGGGTCATCTACAGCGAACGTCCGAAGTTCCTGAACCTCGGGGCTGCCCGTATACGCCTGAGTATGGAAACCTTTGACTACCAGGAGGCCCTCTCGATCTACGCTGACAGTAAAATCACCATTGACCCCGGTTCCTCCCTGATTGAGTTTACGGCCGATAATGCCCGGCTTCGTGCGGACTGGCCCGTAAGGCTGAACAATGTTCTCTTCAGCAACTCCGGAGGTTCGGCTACCTTGTTTACCGAAGATTACCTTACGCATGATGTCACCGCCAATGCGATTGTCTTCAACGGCAACGGTAACGTTGACCTGGCCATCACGACGGATACCCTGATCATGGCGCCGGGCAAATCCTATATTTTTAAATCCGACGAAACCCAGACCATTAATAAATACTGGCAGGTCATCGGTAACAATTGTACCCCGATCTCTCTGCAGGCCAGCACGCTGGGAACAAATGCCACGGCGCGCGTACCGGCTGCAGGAGAAATCCTGGCGGATTTCATTCAGATGCGCAACATCACCGGAGTTGGAGGTGCCAGCTTCCTGGCCGGTTCCCGCAGTACCGATATCGCCAACTCAAACGTTAACTGGACCTTCGAGACGGCGCCGGAATTTGTCACCGTCGGTTTCCTCGGTGAAGACCGGACGCTTTGTGTCGGGGAAGATGTCGAACTGAACGCCTACAACTTCAGTCCCGGAGAAACTTATCGCTGGCAGGACGGCTCTACCGACTCCACCTTCACCACCGGTACCGCCGGCACCTATTCCGTAGAAGTAACCTTCCAAACCAGCTGTGTCATCAGGGATACCCTCGTAGTTCTCGATGCCAATGACTTTACGGTGGACTTACCCACCGACCCCGTCATTTGTGCCGGAGACACCCTCCTGCTGAGTGGGGATGCGGGCATCAACTCTGCCGACTATCGCTGGCAGGACGGCTCCACGCAGCCGACGCTGGCCGCCTTCACGACCGGCTTTTATAAGGTTACGGTTGACCTGGGAGGTTGTGAGAAATCTGACAGTACCTTCCTTACCGTTACCCCCGCCCCTACCGTAGCGCTGGGGCCTGATCTGGTTGCCTGCCAGGGAGAAGACTTCTCACTGACGGCCGCCGTGAATGCCGAAACCTTCAGGTGGCAGGACGGCAGCAGTGACCTGAACTTCACCGGAGATCAACCGGGCATTTACTGGGTCGAGGCCACCAACGGGAACTGCCCGGAGCGGGACAGTGTCCGCGTCACCTACGTGACGCCCGCCGGGGTCAACCTGGGGGCCGACTCCACCCTCTGCGTCGCAGCTGGCCTCCAGCTCGACGCCGGAGCACCGGGCTACAGTTATACCTGGCAGGACGGCAGTGCCGGTCAGACTTTTCTGGCCACCACCACCGGACAGTACTTTGTGGAAATCGATACGGCAGGCTGTACCAGTTCGGACACCATCAACCTGATTTTTCCAGACCTGCCCGTCATCGACGTAGCCCCCGACTATGCAGCGTGCGCAGGAGAAACGCTCCGGATCACGACGGGTACTCCGGCCGATGCCATCCGCTGGGACAACGGCCAGCGCGGCCCTGATTTCTCCACCGCCACCACGGGCAGTTATACCGTCTCGATGGACTTCGGGCCGTGTACCGTCGACCAACCCTTCCAGGTCAATTTCCAGGCACCACCCGTAGTAGACCTGGGGCCGGACGTGACGGAGTGTGCCGGTATTCCCGTAGTCCTTGATGCCGGTCTGGCCGGCGTCTGGCAAGACGGCAGTTCGTCACCTACCTTTTCCACCCTGGAGCCGGGAGATTTCCGGGTTGTCGTCACGGATGGCCCCTGCGTAGTCGCCGACAGCGTACGCGTCACCTTCCTGGCCGCACCCGAATTCTCGCTCGGAGCAGACCAGCAAGCCTGTGCCGGAGACGTACTGACGGTTTCCCTGGCCCCCGCCGACCCCGGCTTCATTACCTGGAATGACGGGCTGGACTCGACCCGCCGGTCATTCACCGTACCAGGGACTTACTGGGCGGAAGTAGAAGACAACAACGGCTGCCGCGCCCGCGACTCCGTCACCCTGGCCTTTCAGGCACCCCCACTGCTGGAATTGGGAGCGGACACCACAGCCTGCGATGACCGGCCCCTGGCCCTGTCCCCGGCCGCTGGCCCCGGCCAGATCACCTGGCCGGACGGTTCTGTCGGACCTACCTTCGACGTTACCTTCCCGGGGGTCATTATTGCCACGCTCCAGGACGAAGTGTGTACCGTACGGGACACCATTGCCATCACTTTCCGGGAATGTCTTGATTTCAAGGCGTACCTCCCCACGGCCTTCTCGCCTAACTTCGATGGCATCAACGACGAATTCGTGCCGGGGGTCAACCCCCGGATAGAAATTCTCGATTACCACCTCGAAGTCTTTGACCGCTGGGGTGGCTTACGCTTCACCAGTGACGACATCGCCAGTGGCTGGAATGGGCTGGAAGCAGATGGCCGCCCCGTGGAAATGGGCGTATACCTCTATTTCATCGAACTTACTTACCGGGACGACCGGGGGGTTGGCAGCACCCTGGTCTCCGGAGACGTAATGGTCATCCGCTAAAGTCTTTGCTGGAGGTACCGGGTTGAAGATAACCACTACCGTTCCTCCCCACGATAAGCCATACTCGTCTGAATCAGCGCCGTTTTCTCCGGGCCGACGAATTTTCGGCACAGGTACAGCCCCAAATCCAGCGAGGACGCTACGGCGCCGGCGGTGATGATGCCCCGGTCTTCCACCACGACCTCCTCCCGGACCACGGCAGCGCAAAATGGAGCTAAAGTCTGGTATTCGTTGAAGTGGGTGGTGGCCCGGTGGCCAGCAAGAAAACCGGCAGCCCCCAGCAGCAAAGCCCCCGTACACACGGAGGTTTTCAGCGGGACCGGCCCGGCCGTTTTCAGCCAGGCAAGAAACGCCTGATCTTCCTGTAAGCCACGGGTCCCAAAACCGCCGGGAATAAAGAGCAGGTCGTAGCCGCCCAGGTCAGGTTGCACCTTATCCACCGTAATTTTCAGGCCAAAACTATCTTTTATCGTGGGCGTCATGGCGCAGGTATCCCAGTCGAATTCAGGGAGGTGCCCTTGCGACCGGAGGCGACTGAGTGGATCGTAGAGGCCGCTGAAGTCCAGCAACGTCAAGCCATCAAAGAGAAGGTAAGCAGCTTTCATCAGTGGTAAATTTTTCGATAAAAAAGGGGCGCGAACGCAGGTGCTGAGTAAAGACAAAACGAGCGGACGCTGCCTGCGGATGGTCCTTCCCTGCTGCTGGCCAATTTGCTCTGCACCTGCGTCCGCGCCCGAAAAGGCCGTCGGAAAACCATCAGCCGGTCCGGGCGACGGACCAGGTGATTCAGCGTATTTGCCCTGCTCCCCTGACCAGCCATTTATAACTCGTCAACGCCGCCAGCCCCATGGGCCCGCGGGCGTGCAACTTCTGGGTACTGATGCCGATTTCGGCCCCCAACTCAAACTGGCCGCCATCGGTAAAAGCCGTACTGGCGTTGGCGTAGACGACTGCCGCGTCCACTTCCCGGAGGTAGCGCTGGATATTTTCGGGCTGGCTGCTGACAATGGTTTCACTGTGGCGGCTTCCGTATCGGGCCACGTGTGCGATGGCATCACTGATGTCTTCCACACATTTCACCGACATTTTCATACTGAGGAATTCCGTACCAAAGCTCTCTTCGGTAGCGGGCAATAATGTAGCGGCGTACTGGCCGGACAGGGCGGCGTAGGCTTCTGCATCCGCGTACACCGTACAGTCGTGTTCTTCCCCGAGCGTCCGCAAGAGGGCCGGCAAAGCCGGCAGATGGTTCCGGTGGAGCAAAAGACAGTCAAGGGCATTGCAGACACTTACCCGGCGGCTTTTCGCGTTCGTAATGATGGCCCGTGCCCAATCCAGATTCGCGGCGGCATCGACGTAGGCGTGGCAGATGCCCGCCCCGGTTTCGATGACGGGGACGGAGGCATTGGCCCGCACAAAATTGATGAGTCCCTGGCTCCCGCGGGGGATGATGACGTCCACCAGGCCGTCTGCCTGCAAAATCGGAAGGAGTGCGGCGCGCTCCGCAGGTGCCAGGTAGCACGCTGCCGGCAGGCCCGTGGCGGCTAATGCCTGGTCGATCAGCTGCTTGATCGCGACATTACTCTCCCGGGCATCCCGGCTCCCTTTCAGGGCGGAAGCATTTCCGGCCTTAAGGTTCAGGGCAAAGACATCAAAGGTGACGTTGGGTCTTGACTCGAAGACAATCCCCACCACGCCAATCGGGACACTCACCCGGCTGAGGGCAAGGCCGTTCTGCAGCGACCGGGCCTCGTGGACGACCCCGAGCGGCGAAGGCAGGGCGGCGACCCGCCGTAAATCTTCCGCAATGGCGGCCAGTCTTGCTTCGTTCAGCAGCAACCGGTCATACTTAGGGTCTTGGGGGTCCATGCGGGCCAGATCAAGGGCATTGGCCGCCAGCAGGGTGGCCGTATTGGCCTCCGTAAGGTCCGCCAGGTGCTCCAGACAGGCATTCAGCTGCGCCTCCGGTTGCCGGTTCAGGGAAGCCGCCGCTTTCCGCAGCTGGGCGAGTTCCTGCAAGATCGTCTGGTCAGTAGCCGTCATGTTACGTTGCTTATTGGGGTGGTTGAAGTCGCGGAATTTCCGACGAAGTGATCGACAATGCCAAAGCAGATCAGAAAATTAACGCCGCTAAAAAATCATAAGTTCCGATTAGTAAGTTCCGGAGCCAACTTTTTACCCGTGCCGATCCCGCCACCCAAACCATTAGCCGGCAGGTCGGCTCCTATCGACCTCAAAAAAAATTCGTTTCCAGGGGTAAGACTGTCCCCCGCCCCGCAATCAGCAGGTAATTATTCACTAAAACACCTTTGTGATGAAACCATGGAATTTGTTTTTATGTCTGCTGATCGGCGTAACCTGCGCAACCGTAAGTGCGCAGGAGGAGGGGCAGGACTGGAAAAAAGGCGAGTACGAAGAGCTGCTGGCGACCAACCCTAAATTGTTCGTTTACCCCGACGGGCGCTACCTGATTGCCAAAAAAATGCCGCAGAAGAGCGGCAAAGTGGCTTTTTCGGTACTGTTCTTCCACCGGGACATCGGAAAAGTAAAGCCCGAAGGCCGGCTGTCGGAAAAATTTGTCCGCAAGTACCTGAAAGGCATGGATTTCTTCGATCCCGTTCCCGTCATGGCAAGGCCGCCCTGCTGCCCTGTTTACGCCAAAGATGGTTCCCTTATCGGTTCCGTTTATCCTCCGAACGGATGCCCCGGCAACTGCAAAAAGCCGTTGTTAATACGCGGAAAAACCTACCAAATGGATTGTTGCCTGCCCCAGGATATGCTCTGGGAGGTAATGGCTGGTATCAATGTACAACCGCTGCCATCGTCCGGTTCGTAGGGTGAATCACCCGTCGGACCAAGAAAAACTTGCTGCTACTGAAACTGGTGGCTCGTATCCCTGCCAAGTGCAGGCGTGCCCCGGCAACTTGGCAACCGGAAAAAGGAATGATGAGGTGCGTCAGCAGGGCGCACCTCATTTTTTGGTCGTTACCAGTGAGCAAAAGCAAGCCGGTGCGGGCGGGGGCAATCGCAATCTCACTCGCCGGCCGAAGCGCGAGGAACGAGCTGGTTTGCCTGCCGAAGGAGCGGGTGAGTACAAAATG
>JAUIIF010000787.1 GCA_030431945.1 Bacteroidia bacterium
CCGGGGTGGGTTTGACCTGGAGTGGGCATTGCCCACAGCAACGGCCGCTGACGTGCAAGGCTACGCCGTCGTGCGCGGCATGGATTATAAAGGCCCTTTCCAGCCGATCCATGACCAATTGCTGCCGGTGGGCACCACGCGTTTCACCGACCCCGAGCCCGAGCCCTGGCGCTCAAATTACTACGCTGTCTATACCTACGACACCGCCGGCAATTACGCCCTGAGCACCCCCGCCATGGCGGTGTGGGAAGATACCGAGCCGCCCGCCGCGCCGGAAGGGCTGACCGGAAGGATTGACACCTTCGGCAATGTCTTTTTGCTGTGGGAACCGGGCAAGGAGCCAGACTTACACGGTTACCGGGTGTACGTCAGCCACGCTAAAAACCGGGAATTCCTGCAAGTCACGCACGATATTGCCCGGCAGAATTACTACTTCGACTCCACGCGTCTGGAGGTACTGAATGAGACCATTTACTACAAGATTGTGGCGCTGGACAACAACTTCAATCCTTCCGGCTACAGCGAGGTTCTCGCCCTGCAACGGCCGGACGTGGTGCCCCCGGCGGCTCCGGTCATTACCGGGTTTTCCGCGCGTGGCGCGGAAGTCGGGCTGCAGTGGATACCGAGCAGCAGCGACGACGTAGCGGCCCAGGAGATTTGGCGAACGAACCCCGCAGGAGAAAGTCAGCGACTCGCCGTGCTGGCCGGGAACGCCACGGCTTACCTGGATACAACCACGGCCATACGAACCGAGTACCGCTACCGCGTGAGGGCGCTGGACGACGCCCAGTTGTTCGCCGACTCCCGCCCGCTGGTGGTCGCCTCCGGGGCCGTCAGTAACCGGGCCGGCGTGGTGGAGCTGGCGCGGACGCAGGTGCAGGGTAAAGACGGGGAAACCCTGCGGTGGGTGACCGGAGACCGGCGCGAGATCCTCGGCTACCAATTGTACCGGCAAGCGAAAGGAGCAGCGATCCGGCCCTTCCGGCGGATCGGCACGGCCCAGGACTTCTGGGCCATTCCTCCGGACATGGCCGAAGACAGCTTTGCCCTGCAGGTGATTTACGTTGACGGGAGCCGGTCTGCACTGAGTGAGATCGTAGCACCACTAAAGGAAGGAAAATGAAAACGACCGCATTCCCCCTCCTGCTCCTTTTCCTCCTCCTCGGCACCAGCGGCCGCGCCCAGAACCTTGAAAGCATTAAGGAAGCCAGGCCCGTGCAGGTTTCCGGAGGGCTACGACTCGGGGCCCAGTTTTACAACGTATCCGGCATTCCCCAACGGGCAGCCCCGCTCCAACTTACGGCCAGTGGCCGGCTGAACGTAGCGATTTTCGAGGAATTCAACATCCCGATCAGCTTCGCCATCGGGCGGCAGCGCCCCAGCCTGAGCTTTCCGGTCTACCGCCAGTTCGGGCTTTCCCCGCGCTATAAGTGGCTGACGCTGCACGCGGGGCACCGGAACCTGAAGTTCAGCCGCTTCACCCTTAACAACCACACTTTCCTGGGCGGCGGCATCGAGCTGAACCCCGGCAAGTTACGGGTAGCGGCCATGTACGGCCGCCTGCGCCAGGGCACCCGGGAGGTCGCCGAAGACATTGACCTTTTCTTCAACCGCCCGCTTTATAACCGCTACGCCTGGGGCGGGCGGGTAGGCTGGGGCTCCGCTTCGAGCCACCTGGACCTGATTTACTTCCGGGCGGAGGACCGGGACCCGAACGTTGAGCTCCCCCTCAACACGCCCCTTCCCCAACCGGCTGAAAACCTGGTACTGGGCCTGGAGTGGAAGCAACGGCTGGGGGATAACCTTGACCTGTACCTGGAAGGGGCGGCCAGCGGGTTCAGCCGCAACCGGGCCTCGGCGGAGTTGCCGCAGGAAGGTTACCTCGGTGCGCAGTTGCTCAACACCCTGTTCACCCAGCGTTTTTCCACCCAGTCCGGACTGGCCCTGAAGGGCGGTGCGAACTACCGGCTGAAAGCCTTCAACGTGGGGGTTGACTACGAGCGGATTGACCCGGGATTCGAG
>JAUIIF010000788.1 GCA_030431945.1 Bacteroidia bacterium
TCACCGGGCGTTTCGGGGTAAACGTTGCCGGGAAGGTTTGGATGATTACTCTGCGTACCTGGGAAGGTACCGTCCGCAGCTCCGCCCTGCCCGGTTCCCAATACTTAACCCGGCACCTGCGGCCCCGCCCCCTGATGAGGAACTGACCGGACGGATGGGGGAGCCGTTATTTGCCCAGGCGATCAATGGCAGCGGAAAGCCGGTTGATCATTTTACCTTGTTGGCCGATGGTTTCCTTAAGCCCCAGCATCTCTTCGTGGACGTAACGCTGGATGTTCTGGGGAGAAGGCAGGAAAGGCGTAATCCGGGCCCGTACGTACCAGATTTCCCGCAGATCGGCCAGAGAAACCCGGTAGGGCTCGTAAAAATTATTGTCAGCCAGTAACTCCAGTTCCTTGCTTTCCTCAATCAGGTTTTTTACGCGACGGACGACTACGTCGCTCCGCGTAACAATGATGTAAGCATAATTGTCTTTGATGCCGGTGGCCCAGAGGGTCGGCTCCAGAAAAGAACAAACTACTTTATCGCCTTCGAAGAGGGTAGGCTCCATGGCATCCCCCGGCACATCGAAACTCCGGTGAGTACCCACCTTGTATTTATAGTCGGGAAGACTGAACGTGGGCAGGTTCTGAACAAAGGATGGATCACCTAATTCTGCTGAATAAACCGCCTGAGCCGGGAGGGGGACGTGCACGATCAGTTCCTCCTCATTAGGAGACTGTATCGTCGTCAGGACCCGAAAGCTCTGGTTGGTTTCTTCGGTCATGAACATCGGTCCGTCTCCGGTCATGATGTAAACCGGGTTCATCTTGTACTTATCGATCGCTTTGCGCAGCAACTCGATCGTTACGTCCCGCCGTCCCTTCAGGATTTCGGATAAGGATTGTGGTAGATAGTCAAGCGAAAGGGCAAACTGCCGGCTGGAGCGAACACGCTTTTCCTCCCGTAACTTGTTATGGCACTTGATGAAGCGCTGGGAGACGACGTTGTTCATGCGTTACTGTGTTTGATCCGTTGGTAGTGTAGCATTTCAAAGGTAAGCGAATCTCGCGTTACTATCCTAGTGATGTATGCCTTTTTTTACATTATTTTGCGAACTATTTATTTTCTTCGATTAAGACATCGTCCTTCCCCGACTTACCGTGTTGGATAACGGTGGCGGCTTCTTCTTTATCGTCGCCTTTGGTTTTAGGATTGTTCGCGTCTGACGCCTGTTTTTCGTAGTTGAATTTTATGTAGACCGGGAAGTGATCCGACCCCGTGTGTCCAAGCCGCTCCATCGTTACCACGGCCAGGTCATTTGAATGAAAAACGTGATCCAGTGGCCAGCGGGCGAACCAGTAGTCTGCGTGAAAAGTGGCGAAAAATCCCCGGCCCCGCCGGGGGTCGAGCAAGCCGCTCAGCCGCTGAAATAAGCGGGAGGAATGAGACCAGGCAACGTCGTTCATATCTCCGGCCACGATGGCGTTTCTACCTTTTTTGCGAACTTCCATACCCACCAGCGCAAGCTCTGCGTCGCGCCCGGTGCTGGCGTAATCCTCCGTGGGGCTGGGCGGCATCGGGTGCAAAAAGTAGAGGTCGATCGGCTCACCGTTTCCGAGGTGGATGGTAGCATCAATACTGGGTATTGTATCCTTGATCCGGTAACGAACCTTGGCCTGTTCGAGCGGTATTTTGCTGAACAGGTGCATCCCGTACAGGTTATCCAGCGGTACGTCGATATGGTGGGCGTACGTCTCGTCCAGTGCCTGGTGGAGTGCTTCTCCCCAGGCTTCGTCGGATTCTACGGTTAGCAGGATGTCCGGAGACTTTTCCAGGGCCATTGTTATCACTTTGCCGTAGTCGCGGTTGGTTTGTAAAACGTTGGCGACCATCAGGCTGAGTTCCGTTTCCGGCGTCACTTCCGCCACGGCCGTTTTAGCTTGTTTCTGCCAGAGGCTGCTGTAGGGCAACATGCGGTAGGTCTGATAAAGCGTGCACAGAATAAGCACCACCGAGATGACGTAATCGTAACGATCCCAG
>JAUIIF010000789.1 GCA_030431945.1 Bacteroidia bacterium
TCCCATACTTACGTGATAGTTGATATTGTCCATCGTTGCCTTGTAGCTGGGGCTCAGCTTGTACCCCGTCATCGGGATCATGCTCATACTTTCGGCGCCACCGGCGAGGTAGATGTCTCCGAAGCCGGCCTTGATTTTCCCCACGGCCATGGCAATCGACTCCAGGCCGGAAGCACAGTAGCGGTTGATGGTGATGCCGGGAACCTCTTTGCCGAGGGCCCGGGCGGCGATGAGGCGCCCTACCTGCAGACCTTGCTCCCCTTCCGGGTTGGCACAGCCTACGATTACGTCGTCCACCAGTTTAGGGTCGAGTTCCGGCACCGTGCTCATGAGGTGACGGATAACGTCGACGGCCAGGTCATCAGACCGGTAATTCTTGAATCCTCCTTTTTTGGCGCGGCCAACGGCGGAGCGGAATCCTTTAACGATATAAGCTTCCATTTTTTAATCTTTTAGTTTGTTAGTCTATTGCACCATCAGCCTGGTCATTCCCCGGCCGGCAGGTCTTCTTGCCGGTCACCGGGGGGAACAGGCCAACAGACTAATTCCGCAACGGCTTGTTGTTCTGGAGGGTGTACTGTATCCGCTCCAGCGTTTTCTGGTTCCCCAGCAGGCTCAGGAAAGCTTCGCGTTCCAGGTCCAGCAGGTACTGCTCACTTACTTGTTGCGTTTGGGTGAGTTCGCCGCCACAGAGAATGTTGGCTACGTGGCGGGCCACCACGCCGTCGTATTCAGAAATGTACTTGCCCAATTTAAATTCATTGATGGCGGTGTAGAGCGCGGCCAGGCCTGCGCGGCCCAGTACCGTGATGTCTTCCCGGGCGCTCGGGGCAACGTATTCACGGGCCAGTTCCAGTACTTTGCGCTTCGCTTCTCCCAGGTTGCGCTGGAGGTTCATTTCCACGGTGTCTTTGCCCTGGATCAGGTAACCGAAGTCAAAGGCTTCGTGCGCAGAAGTGGACACCTTCGCCGTGGCGATGGTCTGGAAAGCATCGATCAGCGTCGGCATCATCACGTCGCCCTCAAAGAATTTATCCGAGGCCCGGAGGGCCATCTCCTTCGTACCGCCGCCGCCGGGGATCAGCCCGACACCCACCTCCACGAGGCCGATGTAACTTTCCGCAGCGTACACACCGGCATCGGCGTGCATACTGATCTCACAGCCGCCACCGAATACGTAGCCCTGGGTAGCCACAACAACCGGCACCTTGCAGGTTTTAATTTTCATGTTCAGCTGCTGGAACCCGTCTACCATCTGGTTGAGCGTGTCCCAATCCTGCTGCATGGCCACCATCCCGACGTTCATCAGGTTGGCCCCTACCGTAAAGTTCTTGGCGTTGTTGCCAATGACAATACCGGCCCAGCCTTCTTCTTCGGCTTTGTCGATGGCATCAGAAATGGCCTGGCCAATCGCATCGTCGATGGAGTTGGACTTGGAGGTGAATTCTATACACATCACCCCGTCGCCCAGGTCATGCACCGTACAGGAGTCGTTTTTAATGACGGGGGCTGCCTCCCGCAACGTGTCCAGAATAATGTACTCATTGAGGCTGGGTACGGGCAGGTAGCTTTTACTGGTCTGGTCGTAGTAAAGGCGTTTGCCGCCTTCCACCCGGTAAAAGGCTTCGTGGCCGGCGGCCTTCATTTCCAGTACCCAGTCCGCAACTTTGCCCCCGACTTCACCGATCATTTTGATGCCCTCTTCCAGTCCGATCTGGTCCCAGGTTTCAAAGGGACCGTACTCCCAGAAGTAGCCCGTCCGCATGGCATCATCAATGCTGTACAGGTCGTCGGCAATTTCCGGCACCCGGTTGGCAGCATAGGCCAGTAAGCCGGCAAAGTATTCGCGCAGGAATTTATTCTCGCGGTCGTCTCCACTAACGATGGCCTGCATCCGCCGGCCCATATCTTCAATCATCTTCGCCTTCCCGATGGCCGGGCGCGGCCTGGTGGCCGGCGCGTATTCGAGCGTCTTCAGGTTGAGGGCATGGATGATGCTTTTGCCGTTCTCGTCCCGCTC
>JAUIIF010000790.1 GCA_030431945.1 Bacteroidia bacterium
TCATAGCGGCTTAATATAACTGTGTTGGCAAAATTTTCTCCCTAAAGCTAGGACAAATTGTTAGACTAGTCTAACTTTCGGCTTCGTTGGGAGTTTTAATTTCACAACCCGCAACCCGCAACCCGCCATGACCGAAGCCTCCCTGCTGGATATCCTTGCTGAAGTTTGGGCCATCCGTGCCATCGTCGCCTCCAGTATGGTGGGCCTGATGTGTGGGGTGCTGGGCTGCTTCATCGTTTTGCGGAACATGTCCCTGGTTGGTGATGCCCTGGCGCATGCCATTCTGCCCGGGGTAGTGGTCGCCTTTTTGCTGGTCGGGTACAGTACGTTGGCTTTTTTCAGCGGTGCGGTAGTGGCGGGGCTGCTCACGGCCTTCGGCATCACCTGGATCCAGCAGCAGGTGAAAACCAAAAATGATGCCGCCATTGGTATTGTATTTACGTCCATGTTTTCCCTGGGGGTGATCCTGATCAGCAGAATCAGCCGCAACGATGGGGTACACCTTGATTTGAAGGACTTTCTTTTCGGTTACGCGCTCGGTGTATCCGATACGGATCTCTTGCTCACCGGGCTGGTAATGGTCTACGTCCTGCTTTCCGTAGCGATCTTCTACCGCTACCTTTTTGCCTCTACCTTTCAGGATGTGGTGGCCCAGACGATGGGCATCCCCGTTAAATTATTGCATTATTTTCTGATGCTTTTACTCAGCTTTGCCGTCGTGGCAAGCCTCCAGACAGTAGGCGTTATTCTGGTGGTTGCCATGTTGATTACGCCGGCAGCGACGGCTTTGCTACTGGCCCAGCGCTTGAAAATCGTAATGTTGATTGCCGGGGGGCTGGGTATGTTGTCGGCCATCCTGGGCATGGTGGCGGCGGTTGCGCTTAATACTCCGCCCGGACCGGCGATGGCCCTGGTCGCCACCCTGTTGTACCTGCTTACGGTGGTCTTCGCCCCCCGGAAGGGGATCGTCGCCAAGGCCTGGTATCGTGGCCAGCGGCAACAAATGACGATGCGGGAAGATATTCTGAAGCGCATTTTCCGCCAGAACCAAAAGCACGGTACGGCAGACCCCGCCGGTATCCGCGAAGAGCTGGGCCTGGGCTCCCGTGCCTGGAACCGCCAGCTTGCTTCCTTGCGGACAAAGGGCCTCCTGCAAAAAACGGAACTCCGGCTAACGGACGCAGGGAAATTGCTCGCCCTGCGGATGGTGCGGGCCCACCGCCTCTGGGAAACCTACCTGAATCAGGAAGTAGGCCTTACCCCCGATCAGATCCACGAAGAAGCCGAGCGGCTGGAGCACCTGCTCACGGAAGACATGCTGGACCGCGTAGACGCAGAACTGGGCTACCCGGAAAAAGATCCCCACGGGTCAGTCATCCCCTCCAAAGGGTAATCGGTTACCTTCGTAACCATGTCCGCCTTACTTCGCTTCCTTGCCTTGCTTTCCTGCTGCCTGCTTTGCACCTGCGGCCGCGCCCCCGTCCCCGCCTCCGGGCTCCCCAACATATTGTTCATTCTTACTGACGATCAGGGCATTGGAGACCTCTCCCTGCACGGTAACGATTCGATCCAAACCCCGCATATGGATGCGTTACTGGCGTCTTCCGCCCGCTTCAGCCGGTTTTACGTAAGCCCGGTGTGTGCCCCGACCCGGGCCAGTTTTCTGAGCGGACTGTACGCCCCGCGGACCGGAGCCATTTTCGTCACCCGTCGCCACGAGACAATGGACGATGGCATCATGACCATCCCGGAGTACCTGCGCCACGCCGAATACCGTACGGGGCTATTCGGAAAGTGGCACAACGGTGCGACCGCTCCCTATGACCCCGCCAGCCAGGGCTTCGAGCAATTTTTGGGTTTTACCCTCGGTCACTTCAACGATTATTTTACGGGAGAACTGCAGAACGAGGACAATGACCGCGTCCCCTTCCGTGGTGACCTGACGAAAATTCTTACGGACTCCGCCTTTCACTTCATGCAGCAGGAGAGCCCTTATCCTTTTTATTGTCAGCTGGCCTA
>JAUIIF010000791.1 GCA_030431945.1 Bacteroidia bacterium
GATGTTACGGACTTCCTGGTGCTCCCGAAAACCAACCGGCGTAGCCCAACCCGACGGAGTGCGCGGAATACCCCCGGGCCGGGCGCGGCCGCAGGTGCAAGGAAAAAACAGTAACGGCAATTTTTTTACTATGGGGTAGGGTAAAGGGCGCCCAGGGGATTAGCTATAGTAACGAGCTTCCGGCATCGTTTATTCATAACCTGATTATCTTCATCTATCCCAATTTACCATGCGTTACCTCCTCTTTTTGCTGCTGCTGCTTTTGGTACTGTGCCTGCCCGCCCAGGAACTGTATTTTCCCGCTGCAACGAACGATGACTGGGCAACGCTGAGCCTGGAGGAAGCCGGTCTCTGTGCCGGAAATGAACAGGCCCTTTACGATTACCTGGAAGCGACCAATACCGATGCTTTCCTGTTGCTCAAGGACGGTAAAATTGTCCTGGAACGTTACTTCGGCAACTTCACCGTCAACACCCCCCACCTCTGGAACTCGGCGGGCAAATCCCTGATGGCGATGGCCGTAGGCATCGCTGCTGAACTGGATTCGCTGGACCTGCAGGACCGAACCGCAGACTACCTGGGCGCAGGCTGGACGAACTGCCCGGAAACCGAAGACGGCATCCGGGTCGTGCACCAGTTGACGATGACTTCAGGCCTGTCAGACCAAACCGGAGACGTTTTCTGTACCGCTCCCGAATGCCTGGTCTGCCTGGCCGATCCCGGTACCCGCTGGGCCTACCACAACGGTCCCTACACCCTGCTGGGCGAAGTTGTCGAAGCGGCTACCGGCCAGGACCTCAACGATTTTATTACTGAACGCATTAAGCGACCTACCGGCATGACGGGGCAGTACCGTTACATCGGCGACAACCGCATTTTTATCTCCAATGCGCGCAGCATGGCGCGCTACGGCCTGCTGATGCTGGGCGGCGGGGTATGGGACGGTACGCCGGTGCTGGGGGATACGGCGTATTACCGGGCGATGATCAACAGCTCCCAGGAGCTTAATCCGGCCTACGGTTACCTCTGGTGGCTGAACGGTAAGGCTTCCTACAAGCTGCCTTCGCTGCAAATCAATTTTCCGGGCTCGATTGCGCCCCATGCCCCGGCCGACATGTACGCCGCCATCGGTAAAAACGGACAGATCATCAACGTGGTCCCCGCAACCGGGATCGTGGTCGTCCGCATGGGGGGCAATCCGGGTGGAGACGTGCTCGTGCCCTCCAGTTACAACGATTCGCTGTGGGTACGCATCAATGCCTTGTCCTGTACCACCGCTACGGAGGAGAGGCCCGGGACCGCAGGAGCGGACCTGCAGGTAGCACCCAATCCCGTAACCACGGCCGTGACCATCACGACCACGAGTACCCTGCGGCGGGTAACTGTTTTTACCGGCGCCGGGCGCCGGCTGCTGACGCGTAGCCTGACGGGCCGGGAAGCCACGTTAGCGCTCGACGGCCTCCCCGCCGGAGTTTTGTACCTGCGGGTGGAGCACCAAAATGGGGGGGTGGTCTGGAGGCGGCTGGTCAGGCGTTGACGACAGCAGCTCCGTTCCGGAAATATTACTACCACCGTGTGATCCACATCACTAAACCCGTAAGGACAGGAGGTTACTTTTGCAGAAAAAGAAACCACCATGCGTACTTACTCCTTCGTTATTACCCTGCTTTTCCTCCTCGTTATACCTGGTCGCAACTACGCCCAGACCACAGACATCCCGCAACTCACACCGGAAGCTGCCCGGGGATTGGTGACCGAGGGGGTGCTCTTTGTAGACGTACGGGAAAAAGAGGAAGTAGCGGCACTGGCCTACGACCTGCCCGGCGTAATGAACCTGCCCCTGAGTGAGCTGTCCACCCGGCTTGCTGAGTTGCCGACGGACCAGCCCATCATCCTCGCCTGTCGCAGTGGTAAGCGCAGTAGCCAGGCAGCAGCACAGTTGCAGGAAAACGGCTTCAGCGACCTCCATAACCTGGCGGGGGGCATCATGGGCTGGCAGGAAGCCGGTTTGCCCGTT
>JAUIIF010000792.1 GCA_030431945.1 Bacteroidia bacterium
GCACGTACCAGGTAACGTACCGGTTCTCCTACGAAGGTTGCGTGTTCACCCAATCTACTTCCTTTGAAGTAGTCCCGCTTCCGGTAGCCACTTTGGAAGACGCGGTGGCAGGTTGTAGCAGTACGGGCTTCAGCCTTACTGACCTTTTTACGGACGCCACCACTGAAGGAGGAACTTTTTCTTCACCGGACGCAGACGTCACCATCATGGGTTCAAATTTGTCTTATGACGGAGCAGGGTGCGTTGATGTTACTTACACCCTTGAAAATCCGGGAGGCTGTACGGGAGCAACAACAACCGGAACTGCCAGTATCTTCTTCCCCGAACCGGTAACGCCAAACTTTTTAATTACTTCTACGACCAGTTGCTGGGATGGCACTGCGCCATTAGCGGTGGAAGTTGACGTTACCAGCCCTACGTACGCAGTAACGCCTACTTATGAATGGACGCAATTCTCTTCCGGAGTTACGGTAAACATTGGCAATCCAACTTCGGGTACGAACCCGATGATTACGCTGGAACAGGCGGGAACTTCTACTTCTGGTACGGTTCAATTGTGCCTGTCCGAAACCATCACTACCTCTGGGGCGTGTAGCCCCGATGAGGACTGTACGGATCTACGTTGCCGTAGCTTTACCGTTACTATTGCCCCCTGTAATGAAGAATGTGGTTTATTCAGTGCGCCACCAGCTATTTGCCCCATTCTGACTAACCCTTCTTTCGCTTTTGAAATTTTAGGACAAGTTTTTGCTTTCGGAAGCCCCGGAGCTGAACTATTCGAAGCTTCGGTTTCGCCAAGTGGAATAGCCGGCAGCGAAGATGCGATCATCTCCTGTACCGAACCGGGCATTGAAGTAAACTGGTCTTACGGGATAAACGAAGATGTTTTCCCTTCCACTGTTTTTGATGTTCCTTTGTCGACCATCGTACCGCCGGTAGCGGCCTATTGTGAAGTAGCGACCTTCGGCTTTAACTTCCCTTCAGGATTTTGTGGTGACTGTGGCCCCCGGCCAAGCCCAAACTTGTGTGTAGACATTCTGGTCGTTGAACCATGTATACTTATCGACCGGGTTGAGCCATTGGCATTTCTGAACTTCGACGTTGGTGGTTTGGGCCCGATTTGTGATATAACTGGTCGGGAATTAATCGTTGAGCCTTTACAAACGCTCGTGCAAGAAACGGCAGTCGCCGTTGTCTGGGCCGATACTGACGGAGACGGTGCTTTCGACTACGTACTGGAACAAGGAGGTCTGGTTCTGGACGGATCAGGTTCAGGTACGGCCTTCGTGCCTAACAACATTCAGGGAGAGGGCACCATTACAGTCCGTAACCTTACGGCTTCCGTTCTTCCACCTTACTCCCCTTGTGTTGCCCCGGAAGGCAAAGGACTGCTCGACTTTTTACCAATTGGTGCTATTCCGATTGTCGGGCCGATCATCGAGGAAGTATTTACTACTTTAGGAGTGGACATCAACATTGCACCCTCCGCAAACTTTGACCTGCCGATCCGCGTGGTCAATGATCAGGACCCGACTTTCCTTAACTTTCCCAGTCAGTACGTCTTTAACCAGGCTGGCGACTGTTCTACCCCGGTTAACTTCTCTACCCCAATTGCCGTAGATGCCTGTACCGGTGACATTATTGAAGATGTGGTACAAGTCAGCGGTCCGGCTTCTGGTGACATCCTGCAGATTCCTAATCCAGACTCAATCGGTACGGAGAACCCTAACACCTATGAGGTTACGTACCGGGCTACTTCTTGTAACGGTAATACGCTGGAACAAACATTCAAGATTCTGATCAGCTCAAATGATCCACTGCTCCAATGCAACGAGGACATCACGATCAAGAATGACGTTGACGCCTGTTCTAAAATTGTTACTGGTATCAGCCCACTGCAGGGAGCCGGCTGTAATAACACCATTACCTGGACTGCTCCGGGCGCTACGCCAGCTTCCGGTAATGATGATGCCAGTGGAACGGAATTTCCCGTTGGTACGACGACCGTGACTTA
>JAUIIF010000092.1 GCA_030431945.1 Bacteroidia bacterium
TGTTGAGCCTCTACCCGCTGGGCAACGGTGGGGTATATTCTTAAGAAATCACGGTAAGACTGGAGGGCATCCTGCATGATGAGCCGCCGGTGAAACTTGATGTTGTACAGTAGTCCTTCCTGAGAAATGCGGCGCATGGCAAAATCCCATTCTTTGACGGTCTCGCGGAGAATCTTCCAGGAATCTTTGGTGATTACCCTTATCTCTGCTTCCGTCTCAGCCACGAGGTACCCTTTGCAGGCGACTTCGTCGTGGAAGCTGGTCAGCTCAGTAAATAAATCCGTTTCTTTGAAAAAGAAATAGGTTACTTCCTGCCCCGTTTCATCAATCGCGTAGAAACGAAATACGCCGGATACAACGAAGCCGATCTCCCGGGTAACTTTACCTGCGGCAGAAAAAAAATCTCCCTTACTGTAGTGCCTGGTGAGCATGTGTTGCTCGATAATCTTGGCGTCTTCGCTGGAGAAATTGGCGTGTTTACGAATTGCAGAAATGAGGTCGTTGGTCATAGGCAACCGTGGATTTGGGGTGCGCTTTAGCGCTTTATCCCGTAAAAGAACATGAGAGAATGGAAGAGCAGTGTCTGAGGTGGTAAAGGTAGAGAAGTCCCCCCGGATAATTAAGCTACGCACGATAAGGATCTGAAAAGGTCAAGAGAGCCTCCTCGCCAGGTAAAACAGCCGTAAGTTGGCACATACTGCTTCTGCACAAAATTTGCGGGGCGGGTAGTACAACATCTGCTGCAGGTAGTTGTTAAAAGACGACCTTCAGGCGTTAAGTAATCCTATGAAAACCCTAATCCTGGGCGCAACGCCCAATCCATCCCGCTACGCTTTTCTGGCGGCCAATAAACTGGTGCAGTATGAGCACGAGATTGTTAATGTAGGCATTAAGCAAGGTAAGGTCGCCGGCGTAGAGATTTTGCCAGGAACCCCGGAAGTGGAAAATGTCGATACCGTTACCCTGTACCTGGGCCCCAAACACCAACCTCCGTATTATGAATGGCTGTTGGGGTTGGCTCCCCGGAGAATCATTTTCAACCCGGGCACGGAAAACCCTGAATTAGCCATGCTCGCCACTAAGCAGGGTATTGCAACGGAAATAGGCTGTACTTTGGTCATGCTGTCAAGTGGCTTGTACTGATCTTCCAGCTTCTTCAATCCGGAATGCAGTAGTACCCCTGCGGTTCAACTACCTGCCCGGCACCCGCGTTCGCGCCGTGAATGCCTTTTACTGAACCTTTGCTTCTTACTTCGGTTACCCTCAACTATGATTAAGACCCACCGCATTTGCGACGAACAGGAAAAACAACCTTACGGTAAATTTGGTGACCTGGAAGTCTGGCCGGGAAAACCCTATCCCCTCGGCGCAACCTGGACTCCGGAGGGCGTGAATTTTGCTGTTTTCAGTGAGCACGCCTCCCGGATTGACCTATGTCTCTACCCCGAAAAAGGTACGTCGCACGACCGGTACCAAATTCAGCTGGTGGAGCAAACAGACCTGGTCTGGCACTGCTTTATTCCCAAATTAGCAACCGGCTGGCGCTATGGCTACCGGGCGTACGGAGAGTGGAACCCCCGCGAGGGAAAGGTTTTTAACCCCAACAAACTCCTTATCGATCCCTACACGAAGGCCATTGACGGTACGATCGATTGGCACGATGCCATGTACCCTTACCCCATCAATGACCCGGAAGAAGAGCGCTTCCTGAAAATGGATGAGCTGGATTCTGCCCCCTACATAACCAAGGGGGTCGTCATCGATACCCGCTACGACTGGGAAGGAGTGAAGCGCCCGGAACATCCGATGCACCGAACAATAGTGTACGAGGCGCACGTGAAGGGACTCACGATGCAGCACCCGGAGGTGCCCGAAAAACTGCGGGGAACCTACGCCGGCCTGGCCCACCCGGTCATCATTGAGTACCTCAAGAACCTTGGCGTAACGGCCATCGAGCTGATGCCCGTCCACCACTTTGTGCAGGATGACCGGCTGGTAAAAATGGGCCTGCGGAATTACTGGGGCTACAACAGCCAAAGCTTCTTTGCCCCCCACGCGGACTATGCCGCCAGTGGCCACGCCGGACAACAGGTCCGCGAATTCAAAGACATGGTGAAAAAGTATCACCGCGCCGGCCTGGAGGTTATTCTCGATGTGGTATACAACCACACGGCAGAAGGTAACCATTATGGTCCCATGATCGGGATGAAGGGCCTCGATAACTGGAATTACTACCGCCTGAATCCGGAGGCCAAACAGTACTATATGGATTATACCGGTACGGGCAATACCGTTAACATGGTCAATCCGCGTACCCTGCAGCTGGTGATGGACAGCCTCCGCTACTGGGTAACGGAAATGCAGGTGGATGGCTTTCGCTTTGACCTGGCCAGTGCGCTGGCCCGCGGACTTTTTGAAGTCGGTAAACTGAGTACCTTCCTGGATACCATCCATCAGGACCCCGTGATCAGTAAGGTGAAGCTGATTGCCGAGCCCTGGGATGTCGGGCCGGGCGGTTATCAGGTCGGTAACTTCCCCGTACTCTGGAGCGAATGGAACGGAAAATACCGGGACAATGTCCGCTCCTTCTGGCGCGGGGATGAAGTAGGGGTAGGGGAATTGGCTTACCGCCTGAGCGGGTCGTCGGACCTGTACGAAATCGGCGGACGCCGGCCCAGTGCCAGTATCAATTTCATTACCGCCCACGATGGTTTTACCCTCCGGGACCTGTACAGCTACAACGAAAAGCACAATGAGGCTAACGGTGAGGACAACCGGGACGGAGAAAGCCACAACATCAGCTGGAACTGTGGGGTGGAAGGCCCGACGGACGACCCTGCCATCCTGGCTTTACGAGCCAAGATGCAACGCAATATGCTGGCGACCCTTTTCCTGAGCCAGGGCGTGCCCATGCTGACCATGGGCGACGAATACGGACGCACCCAGGGAGGAAATAATAATGCCTACTGCCAGGATAATGAGATCAGTTGGTTCAACTGGGAATGGACGGCAGAACAGCGCAACCTGCATTCCTTTACCCGCGCCCTGATCCAGATCCGCAATGACAACCCGATCTTTCACCGCCGGCGCTTCTTCAACGGCCGTAAGATGGAAGACAGTACCCTGGGAGACATCCTCTGGATCAACGCAACCGGTCAGGAAATGACGGCAGAGGACTGGTCTGACAACCGGACCCGGAGCCTGGGCATGATCCTTAACGGTCAGGCCATGGTCGAATTCGATGAACGGGGACGGCGGGTTAAAGACGATATCTTTTTGCTCGTACTGAATGCCTGGAGAGAAGGCGTAAACTTTACCCTGCCCGGCGTACGGGACCTGACGCACTGGCAGTGTCTGGTAGACACCACGGAAGAATCCATTCCCGTGGATACCGAAACGCCGGCGAATACGGAGATTATCCTCTCACCCCGTTCCCTTTCCCTGTACCGTTTACAGAACCAGCAAGCGAACCGCCTGCCGGGCGGTAAGCGAAAAGTAAACATCGTAGACCAGGTACGACGACTATGGGAATTGATTCAGGAATAAGCCGGCTGGTGATCAGCGCGTCAAACTTATTTTTTGGCGCGGCCGCAGGTGCGGGGGGAGGTTATAAAGCATGACTCCTCATGGTTAGCGGAAAGCAAGCACCAGCATTCTCTGTGGTATTAACGAATCATTGAGCTTTATAAGTCCTGCGCTGTATACCTTTGTAGTATGCTATTTCGTCCTCTGGCAAGGCTGATTTCTCCCTGGCTGACGGTCTACCTGTTGGTGGTCAGCGTAGGCTTACCCCTGCAGCGGGTGTACTGCCTGTGCCTGGGGGAGCAATGGCTGAGCCTGACGGATAGCCCCCATTCCTGCCAGCACGAAGGGGAACCCTCCGAACAGATGCCCCGGGAGGCTGGCGGCGAGAAAACCAAGGGGTGCCAGTTTATGACGGGGGACCATGGTTGCGATGATGCACAGGTAATAGTTGCCCAACTGGACGCTGACTTTACCCATCAGCTCGAAGACTGGTCGCTGGCGAATACTGCCCCGGGTACCGCTCCAACCCTTCCTTTTTGGCGGGGCTTCGCCCCGCTGGTCTCTCCCCAGTGGCTTACGGAAACTGGCCCTGATCCTCCACCTCCTCCTGCCGGCCGACGTTTACTCGTCGCTTACCAGACGTTTTTGATTTAGCGGTTAAATCCCGGCCTCGTTGCCCACCCCGGATTTTTCATTTAACGCTAAATTACCTTTTCATGATTGTTTATCAGGCCTTGCCAAAGGCTGTTACCGAGCACCCCCGAAGTAAATTCCTGGGGTACTGTATTATTGTTCTATTCGCCCTTTTCCCCCTGGGGCTGACCGCCCAGGTAGAGGGGGAAGTTTTTGACGCAGATAATTATCCTCTGGCCGGCGCTACCGTACAGTGGCTGGGGGGCAGCGGCACCACGGTAGCGGCTGACGGCCGCTTCGTCCTGCCACCCGCCGCCGGGCAAGACCGGTTCCGGATCGCCTACTTAGGGTTCGAAACCCGGGAGTTATGGCTGGATACCCTCCAGGAGCCGCTGGTCATCATCCTGCAGGAAACGGCCGCAGCCCTGAGTCAGGTAGAAGTTACCGCCCGCGACGACGGTCGCTCGGCCAGCTTGCTTAACGCCCGGAATATCGAAACGGTCTCCAGCAAGGAGTTGCGTAAGGCACCCTGCTGCAGCCTGGCGGAAAGCTTTGAAAACAGCCCGGTGGTGGACCTTAATTACGGTGACCCGCTAACCGGCCGTCGGGAAATTCAGGTACTCGGACTACGGGGAGCCTACACCCAGCTTACACTCGAAAAGCGCCCGATGCTGGACGGATTAGCCAGCCCCTTTGCCCTCGACCTGATTCCCGGCCCGTGGGTAAGCAGTATCCAGATCGGGAAGGGGAGTGGTTCTCTCGAAAGTGGCGGCCAGGGCATTACGGGCGCCATCAACACCGAGTTGATCAAACCCCCAACGGGGCCCAAGGCCTACCTGAACCTTTTCGCCGGTAGCCAGGGACGGGGAGAAGTAAACCTGCTGGCCAATCGCCAAATCAGCCCCACGCTGTACCTGGGCGCCGCAGGCCACGGCAGCTTTACGGAAAATAAGCACGACTTTGACTTTGATCGCTTCAAGGATATGCCCGACCGCCGCACCGGCGTCGGCCTGCTGCGCCTTTTCCGGAAAGGAGGGGATAACTGGGAAGGACAATGGAACATCCTGGCTGCGCGGGACCGCCGCAGTGGCGGCCAGCAGGACGTGCACGACCACGGTCAGCCCAGCCTGGACCCCTACCTGATCGAACAGGATAATCAACGAGTGGAAGCCTGGGGAAAAACGGGCTACTTCGGCTTTGCCAAACCCCATCAGTCCATTGGTTTTATTTACAGTGGGAGCTACCATAAGCTGAATAACCAGTACGGCCGTAAGTTGCACCAGGGTGAACAGAGATCAGGCTACCTCAATGCCCTGTACCATACCCGGATTGTCAACGACGATCATCAATTGTCCCTGGGCGGAACGGCCCGGATAGATGACTTTACGGAGACTTTTTCCGGGCAGGATTACCACCGGGCGGAAAACACCGTGGGGGTTTTCGGAGAGTATACTTTCCACTGGGAAGAGGACCGGCCTGACGCAGGCTTTCGGGCTTTTACCGCAATCGTCGGTTTGCGCGCAGACCGCCATAACCTGGGGGGAGGTCAGGTGAGCCCGCGCCTCAACGTAAAATACAACCCGCATGAAAATACGGCGCTCCGCCTGTCGGTCGGCCGTGGCTGGCGCTCCCCGAATGTCCTGGTTGATAACCTGAACTGGCTGCCGAGCAGCCGGGCACTGTTGCTCGGGAACCAGGAAGGCAGTAGTGAAAATCCCGGATTCATCGGCCTGGAATCCGCCTGGAACTATGGCATCAATGTTACCCGGAATTATTCCGTGAACGGACGTGAGCTGCAGTTGGTACTGGACGTATTTCGGACCGCATTTCAACATCAGGTCATTGTCGATGCCGAACAGGACATTACGACCCTCAGAATCTATCAACTGGAGGGGCCAAGCTTCGCAAATAGCGTATTATTCAGTCTTAATTACGAACTGTTGCCACTCATTGACGTAAAACTGGCCTACAAATACAGCGATGTGCGCCAGCAGTATGCCACTAATGGGTTGCGGGAGGTTCCGCTGACTCCCCGCCACCGGGCACTGGCCACCCTTGGCTACGATGGCCCGAGGGTGAAAGCTCACCTCAACTACCAGTGGGTCGGAGAACAGCGCCTGATCGACTTTGATCAGGTTCCGGAAACTATCTTCTTGCCGCACCCCCAGCGGTCTCCGTCCTTCGGTTTACTGAGCCTCAACCTCACCTACGTTGCGAATGCCAAGACCGAGTTCTATGTCGGTGGTGAAAACCTGACGAACCAACGGCAGCGAGCGGCCATCATCGGCGCCTGGGAACCCTTCGATGGCGGCTACTTTGATGCCACGCAGGTCTATCAGCCTATTTTTGGCGCCCGGGCTTACGCCGGTGTGCGGTGGACCCTGCAATAGCGACCTGAAGGTTAAACATTCTTTAATCAGGCCGCCCTCCGGCCCTGTCTTAAGAATTCCACTTATATTTGAAACATAAATCATTGAATACCATGCGTAACCTTTTCCTGTTTGTCGCCCTCTTTGGCTTCCTGGCCATGGCGGCTCCCCCCAAGAAAATTGTGATCCAAACCAATGCCATTTGCGGCATGTGCAAGACGAATATCGAAAGCAGCCTCGCTGCCCTTGCAGGCGTTAAGTCTGCAGAACTTGATCTCGTTACCAAGAAAGTAAAAATCAAGTACGATCAGGAGGTGCTCGATCCTGCCACCCTACGCCAGGCAATTGCGAACACCGGCTACGATGCCGATGACGTTCCCGCCCGTCCGAAAGCACAGGAAGCCCTGGCAGCCTGCTGTAAGCCGAAAAAAATGGAGGGTAAGGCTTGTTGTGCCGACGCTACCAAGGCTTGTAAGAAGCCAGAATAGTACCACCGACCAACGCTAAAAAAAACCGCCATCGGACCCAGGTCTGATGGCGGTTTCTTTTTTGGGGTAACCGGAGGTGACAGTCACCCGGCAGCGACTATACCTAAGCCGGAGTCGTTGCGGATTTTGAACCGGCCCGGCATTTCCCGCAAGGGAATAGGCCAGGCTGCGCAGCTACCTGATCCTTTTACCCCAACATGGCCTTCAGGCTGGCAATCTTAGCTGAGAAGTCCGCCATTTTCTTTTTCTCCAGGGCCACGACGGCTTCCGGTGCATTGGCCACGAAGCGCTCGTTGCCGAGCTTTTTCTCGACGCCTTTAAGCTGACCCTCCAGGCGCTTGATCTCCTCGTTGATCTTCGTATTCTCGGCGGCAGTATCGATTTCTTCGTTCAGAACGAGGTAGGCTTTGTCGTTACCGATGAGGAAGGGCAGGGCATTGTCGGGCGCCGTATCCGTCAGGTCAACGGTGGCCAGAACACCGCTCTTTAACAGGAATTCCCTGGCACCTGCGGTCGCGCCCAAAAGTGCTTCACTGGCGGCTGAGCGCTGGACAAAAAGCTGCAGCGCTTCCCGCTTATTGATGTTGCGCTGATTGCGGACATCGCGGATGTGGGAAACAGTATCCTGTAGCTGCGTAAAGGCGTTGACAATCTCCTGGTCGTACGTCTCGGCGGTGGGCCAGGTGGAGACGATACAATCATCACCAGCGGCACGGTCCCGCAATTCGTGCCAGACCTCCTCCGTGATGAAGGGCATGAAGGGATGCAACAACGTCATCATCCGCTCGAAGGCAGCGATGGTTGTTTCGTAGGTTTTTTTGCTCAGAGGCTCGCCTTCTGCCGGCTTAATGGCTTCCAGGTACCAGGAGCAAAAGTCCCCCCAGATGAACTTATACAGCGTCATCATGGCTTCACTGATCCGGTATTCCCCGATCATCCGGTCGACCTCCGCAATGGTATGGTTCAGCTTTGCTTCCAGCCAGCTGGCGGCGAGCAGGGCCGTGGCGTCCGGCGCCTGGTCCGCCAGGGTAAAGCTCTGGATGAGGCGGTTGGCGTTGAAAATCTTGTTACAGAATTTCTTGCCCTGGTTACAAAGCTCCGATTCGTTGAGGGCCTGCTTGGTTTTCGGATCGATCGGCGCGTCAAAAACGATGTCGTTACCCGCAGCGGCGCTGGAAAGCATCCCGAACCGGACCCCGTCGGCCCCGTAGTTCTTCAGCAATTCCAGGGCATCCGGACTGTTACCGAGCGACTTGGACATTTTTCTCCGCTTCTCATCCCGGACCATGCCCGTGAAGTACACATTTTTGAAGGGCATCTGACCGTGCTTGTCCGTAAAGGCTTTGCCCAGGAGTTCATCGCTGAACTCATAACCGGCCATGATCATTCTGGCTACCCAGAAAAACATGATGTCCCAGCCCGTGACCAGGTCATTGGTGGGGTAGTAGTATTCCAGTTCTTTGGTGTCTTTCCAACCGTCAAAAACGGACATGGGCCAGAGCCAGCTGGAGAACCAGGTGTCCAGAACATCTTCATCCTGCTGCAAATCAGCAAGGGTAAGGTTTTCCAGGGGGAATTTTTGCTGCGCGGCGGTGAGGGCTTCCTCGGCCGTTTCGGCGACAAAGACCTCGTCGTTGTAGTACCAGGCGGGAATACGCTGCCCCCACCATAGCTGGCGGCTGACGCACCAGTCGCGGACATTTTCCGGCTTCAGCCAGCTGCGGTACATATTCACCATGTTGTCCGGATGGAATTTTACTTCGCCGGATTCAACGGCACCCAGGGCCGTGGCTGCCAGGTCATCCATCTTCAGGAACCACTGCAGGGTGAGCCGGGGCTCGACGACGGCATTTGTCCGCTCGGAGCGGCCTACGCTGGTGCGGTAGCCCTTGGTCTCCAGCAGATCTCCGGTTTCCTTCAGTTTCTTCACGAACTCGACGCGGGCCGCTTCGCGATCCATCCCCACGAAGAAGTGGGCATTTTCGTTAAGCGTACCGTCTGCATTCAGCAGGTCAATTACTTCCAGGCCGTGTTTTTCCCCAAGCTCATTGTCGTTCATGTCGTGCGCAGGCGTGACCTTGAGGGCACCGGTACCGAATTCGCGGTCAACGTAGTCGTCCAGAATAATGGGAATTTCCCGGTTGATGAGGGGGACGAGCACTTTGCGGCCGTGGTACTGGGTATACCGTTCATCCTCCGGGTGAACGGCCAGCGCGGTGTCCGCCGGAATGGTTTCCGGACGGCTGGTGGCAATGACGATGTATTCATCATCGGTACCGACGACTTTGTACCGGACGGAATACAGGTTTTTGTTTTCGTCCGTGTGGATGACTTCTTCGTTAGAGAGTACGGTCTGCGCGGCCGGGTCCCAATTGGTCATGCGCAGGCCACGGTACAGTTTTCCTTTGCGGTAGAGGTTGACAAAAACCTTAATGACCGCCTGGTAAAGCTCCGGCTCCATGGTAAAGCGGGTGCGTTCCCAGTCGCAGCTGGCACCGAGTTGCTGGAGTTGTTGGAGGATAATACCGCCGTATTCTTCCTTCCAGGCGAAGGCATGCTCCAGAAATTCCTCACGTGTCAGGTCAGACTTTTTGATGCCGTCGGCCCGGAGTTTACGAACGACTTTGGCCTCCGTGGCAATGCTGGCGTGGTCCGTTCCCGGAACCCAGCAGGCGTTCCGCCCGTCAAGGCGGGCTTTCCGGATCAGAATGTCCTGGATCGTATTGTTCAGCATATGCCCCATGTGCAGGACACCGGTGACGTTGGGCGGCGGGATGACGATCGTGTAGGGCTCACGGTCATCGGGCTCGCTGTGGAAATAATTCTTTTCCATCCAGTGCTGGTACCACTTGGATTCAACGTCTTTGGCGGAGTAGGTCTTGGCTGCTGACATGCGGAATAGACGGTTAAAAAGTTGGTCTGATAAAAAGAACAATGCTTGTTGGTCAGGCCCGGACCAAACACCAGGTGTACGGTGGGGAAAAAGGCATGACCTACTAAAATCGGGTGCGAAGATAGGGCATCGTACAGTGGTTTGGTAATGCTTGCAGGATCAGGATAAGTTGCGGCTGATTTGGGCGCGGACGCAGGTGCAGGGGAAGGGATTTGAGGGGCTGTAGTAAAACTGGTTACACCGGGTGTGTATAACCAGTTGCCCAACTAATAGGAGGGGGCAAGCCCCGCTCGCTGCGAAAGGCGGAACTCCGGCCCTTAGCAAAGGCCTGATTTCAGGACTGGCGGTGAATTTCGTTATACACCCTTACCCCGGCAATGAAGAACAGACACCGGTTAGATTGTTTACTTTTGTAATAACCGCCAGCGACCAGCGGGAAAGTTTAGTTTATTGTAATTCAAGTGCTCATGAAATTTTATCCCTGTGCTGCGTTTGCGGTAATGTTATTGTTGTTGGCTTCCTGTCAGAAAATGGAAGAGTCTTTTGCCCTCAGCGAAGAGCGCCAACTGGCCGAACGAATTGATGCATTGGGGGGGAAGCAAGCCTTTCTGTTGCCCGATGAAGATGACCTGGCGGCCATCCCCCAGGACCCCCGGAACCCCCTGACGCCCGAAAAAGTAGCACTGGGGCGGTTGCTGTTTCACGAAACGGGCATCGGGACGGAGGCGATAACCGCCGGAGGGTTGAAAACGTACAGTTGTGCCAGTTGCCACTTTGCCGGTGCCGGTTTTCAGGCGGGGCGCTTTCAGGGGATTGGGGATGGTGGTGAAGGCTTCGGTTTTAACGGTGAACGGAGGGGGGTAGCCGCCACGGCGGA
>JAUIIF010000093.1 GCA_030431945.1 Bacteroidia bacterium
GCGAAAGTTGCTTTTCAACGAACAACAACACTTCTCCGCGCCATTACCTTACTCCCCAATTACTACACTGAAGATCAGTTGGAATGGCGCCAGCTCAGGGGCTACAAGTTCAAGCTCAGCGGTGACATTCACAACGTTGAAGGAAATTACCGGAAGGCCATTCAGAATACCGAGATTTCTCTGCGCCTCGAGCGGAACGGAAAGGACAATGAGGAGCTGGAACCAATCACCAAACGTTACGTAGCGGATTACCACCTCAGCCTCGGTAAATATTATTACAATATCGGGGACTTTGAGCGCAGCCAATCCCACTTCGCTCAGGCGAAGGACCTGGACGATAACTTCCTGCGGCAGGCAGGAAACAACTGGTTGCTGAGCGTACTGGCCCTCAAGCAGAAAAATTATGAACTGGCCCGGAATTACCTGGATACTTGCCTCGAATTACTCGAAAACAGCAACGGGACCAATCGCTTGAAGATACAGGCCCTGGTGGCCCTGAGTACCCTCTATCAGGAAAATGGCGAATACGAAAAGGCGAGTGCTTTCAGCTACCGGGCAACCCGTGTACCCATCGCTGAAAGTAAATACCTGGCCTGGAGTTCCCTGGGGGCCAGTGCCCTGAAGCAGGGGAAATACCCAGCGGCACTACGTGCCCTAGACCGGGCCCGCAAAGCGTTCCAGCGGGAGGAAAATGCCGCCACGGAAAGCCTCGGGTTCCTCGCCGAATTATACCGGCTTACGGGGGATACTTACCTGGAAATGGGGGCGCCCGAGCAGGCCTTGCCTTTCTTTCAGCAAGCCCTGGTGGCCAACCACTGGCACTTTAAGGACACGATCAATTTTGCCGAAAACCCTGATCTGGAAGGTGTAAAAGACCCGATCTATTTCATCAAGGCATTAACCGGTAAGGCCAATGCCCTCAGCAGCTTACCCGCAGCTTCAGGATACAATGACCTGGGAATCGAAACGTTTTCCCTGGCCATCCAGTGGATGGATAGCCTCCGTACGGGGTATACTTCCGAAGCGACGATGCTGGGGTGGAGTGCTTTCTATAAAAGTGTGTACGAAGATGCCATCTCGGCCACCTATGACCTGTACCGGAAGTCGGGCAACAATACTTACCTGGAGCGGGCATTTACCTTCGCCGAGAAAAGCAAGAATGCCATCTTACTGGAACAAATACAGGCGTTGAAGGGAAAGTCTTACGCCGGCATTCCCCCGCAGTACGTCGACCGGGAGAAAGACCTGCTGATCGACCTCGCCTACTATAAAAAATTACTGCGTGCGCTGGGCCCGGCCGGGGCGGAAGAAAAGAGAAGCCGCTACCAGACTTTTCTGGCCCAAACGCAACTGGAACTGGCGGCCTTGCAGGAGGAACTGGAGCGGGATTATCCGAGGTACCGGAAGATCAAGTATGGAAATGCCCCCCCGGACCTGACCCAGGTCAGAACCTTGCTGCTGGAGGAAGAAACGGCCCTGATTTCCTATTTCATCGGCCGGAACCGTGCCTTTGCCATCACAATTACGCCGACTACGGCTACGATGGTGGAATTGGCAGCCCCGAGCCGTATTAACCGGCAGACGAAGGCTTTTGTCCGGGAATTGCTGGAAATTGACACGGCGGAATCCGACATCGTCAGTGCCTTTGCCGCTTACAACCAAGCGGGAAGTGCGCTTTACGCAACCATCTTCGCTCCCCTCGAAGCCGGCCTGCCGGCGGCCGTAGAGCGCCTCATCATCATCCCCGATGCCGGACTTAACGGACTGCCATTCTCCGCGCTGCCTACTAAAGTTGTCCGTCAGCCCTCCGGTGATTTCGGACGGCAACCTTACCTGCTGTACGATTATCAAATACAATTTGCGTATTCCGCAGCCTTGCAGTTACGGAGCCGGGAAAATGCCGCAGCACTAGCCAGCTCTGAAAGCTGCCTGGCGTTTGCGCCGCCCTACCGCAGCATGCCTGCATCGCTGCTGGCCAACGCCCGGGCTGGTTTTCCAGCCCCTCTGGAAGGAACGGCCCGGGAAGTCCGGGAAATTGCGCGGTTCCTTACCGGAACCTTTGACTCTACCGGTACGGCGACTAAAGCCAGGTTTCTGGACTTAGCTGGCCGGTACGGCATCCTGCACCTGGCGATGCACGGGGTGGCCGACCCGCAGGACCCCAGCGGCAATCATTTGATCTTCACCAACCTTGGTGTCCATGGCGACTCACTGCCGGATAACCGGCTTTATCACTATGAGATTGCCAACCTCAACCTGTCTGCCCAATTGGTCGTCCTCAGTGCCTGTGAAACGGGGGTGGGTAAGTACGAAGACGGGGAAGGCGTCTACAGCCTGGCCCGGAGTTTCTCTTACGCTGGCGTCCCCAGCGTCGTGATGAGTTTGTGGAAAGCCAATGATTTAGGAACCAGCAGAATTATGCCCGGTTTTTACGCACAACTGGCTACGGGTGTAGCGAAGGACCAAAGTCTGCAACGGGCCAAAATTGATTACCTGAGCCGGGTAAACCCCGAACACCGGCACCCGTATTACTGGGCTGCCTTTGTGGGGCTCGGAGAAGCCGGGCCGATTACGGAAGCCGGCTTCAGCGCCTGGACGTGGCTGGGGGGCATCGCCGCAACCCTGCTGATCCTGGGGCTGTGGGGCTGGCGGGCATTCTCGGTGACCAACCAGGGATGATTCCTGGCCGCGGTTAATCTCACTTTGCTAAGAAATACATCCAGCCACCAACTCGAACTGCCTTGGCTGAGGCAGCCAACGTTGACCGGCTCCGACAACTCCGCTTTGCACCGGCGGCCGCGCCCTGAGGTCAGGACATTTTTGCCCTACTGCTGGCGCGACGGACAATCCTTATTCCAAGGTCTGTAATATGGCTGTTGCCTTCTCCTTCAGGTCCTGGCCGGCACTTGCCTGCACCACGGTCAGCAGTTCCTTCGCTTCCTTCGGCTTTTCCTGCTGTAGCTTAACCAGGGCGAGGTACCAATGCGCGGAGGTGACGTAGGCACTTTTTCCATCAGTAATGACGCTTTGCAACAGATTGCCGGCAGCCGTCAGGTCGGGCGGATTCAGGTTCAATTGGGCCTGGGCCAGGGCGAAAGTCAGCGCCATATTACTTTTGTCATTCGCCAGGAGGGCCGCAAAAGTTGTTGCGGCGGCTGCAAAATCGCCGGCTTTATACTGTTGTACCCCCGTAGCAAAATCTATCGTGGGGGAAGTTTCCAACCCACTACGGTTCTGACTGGCTCCCAGGTCATAGGTCTCAAAGTTGGTCGCGTACAGTTCCTTCCCCGAATATTCCTGGGTAAAAGGGTTGTTCCACAAGAAAAGGCCGGCGGTAATCAACAGGAGCAGCGTTGCGGCAATGGCCAGGTAACGGCGCGTTCCCCGTAGCTGGCGAACTGGCGCGGCGGCCCCCTGGCGACTCGCCAGGTATTCCTTTCCGGCACGCACTACTTTTTGCTGAAAATCTACGGTCGCTTCATCCTCCAGAGCCTGATCAATTGATTGCCAAAAGGTTACTTCTTCCTTCAGTGTGGCCTCCTGTTGCAACTGGCGATCAAACGCCGTACTTTCCTTACCGGATAAATTGCCGGAAAGGTAAGCGTCAATCTTTTCGTTATTCGTGGAGGCCATAATCGGTAAAGGATAAAAGGGGTTATTTTTCGGTTAATTCCTGGAAAACAGGATCAGCTTTAATTAGCCGGACCAGTTTTTCCTTGCATTTGAATTTGCGTTTTTTGGTGTAATTGATACTACTGTAGCCCATTTGAACGGTAATCGTGGCCATATCCACCTTACGCAGGAAGAGGCGAAGTACTTTTTGGCAGTCTTCTCCCAGGCGTAGAAACATTTTCCGGTACAGGAAAAATTGTTCCGTGTGTTCCAAAATGGGCAGGTCGTCAGCTACCAGCTGGTCTTCAGCTTCTTTTTTCAGACTTACTTCACGGCCGGATTTTTTTCTGAGCCGGTTAGACCAGATGTTACGGCAGATAGCGTAGAAATAAGTCAGGAATTGGCTGCTCAGGGTAAAGTCCGGTTCTTTTACTTTTTGGTAAAGGACCACCAGGCCCTCCTGGAACACATCGTGAGCGTCATCGGCGGTACCTGAATTTGATTCTACCAGGTGCACAATGGCCTGATGATAGTCTTGATATATCCGTTTGATAATCGCCGAGTCTCCCCGACGAATACCCTCAATGAGTTCTTGCTTTTCCAATTAGTGTGTTTCGTAGAGCCGGTCTTAAAGGTACGCAAACTAGCGAATAGCACTAAAGGGGGAAAGGTTTAACGAGTGGATATACCGGTTTTCAATAAACCAGCAGCTGGGCGTTCCCAACTTTCTCTATGGCAAAGGTGCGGTCTTTTCCCGGCAATATGCTGGACCCAGCTTGCATCCTGCTACCGGAAAAGTAGCACTCAGCTTGCAAGCGCAACGATCAGGGCTTACCCGGCCACGGGGAGGTGGTGGTCAAAAAGGGGGGGCTTTCAGGACAGGAGGCGCGGCCGCAGGTGCCAGGTGCGCAGCGGCGCAGAGCCGGCATACTACGTTGTTTACCCCTTTACGACGGCGCTACTAGTAGCTGCTCATCGTACCAGGGTGAAATCACCGGCCCTGATTTCCGTTTCCCCATCCCACCGCTGGTAGGAGACCACGTAGGTGTAGACAGCACCGGGGAAGTTCCTTCCCTCAGGAGACTGTCCGTTCCAACCCGCAGCCGGGTCATTCACCAGGAAGTTCTCCCGGTTGAAAACCTGATTGCCCCAGCGGTCAAATATCCGGAAATAGTTGACGGTCGGAACGAAGGAGGAGTTACCATACACCAGGTAGATGTCATTGACGCCGTCCTGGTTGGCGGGGCTGAAGGCGGAGGGCAGGTAAACCAGTTCCTGTTCATCCACAATTACGTTCTGGCGAAGGTTCAGTACACAGCCGTTGGTATCCGTGATGGTAACGGTAGCCACGAAGGTCTCCAGGGGGGAGGTGACCGGGGCCGGACAATCAAGGCAGGCCAAACTGTCGTTCAGGTTCCCCCAGCTGAAGGTTGCCAACTGGCCGTCCGTCCGGTTCGTGGTAGCACCCAGTACTGCTTCCTCCCCGAGCCGGATAACCACATCATCCGCCGTTCCGGAAAAAGTCCCGCCGGTAAAAATCTGGAAAGTATCCCGCAAAGTGCAGCCTAGTTGGTCGGTGACCACCAGTACGTTGGTGCCCTCCGGAAGCCCGCGTAATCCGTCAAAGAAAGGCTCCGGTTCACCGGTCGGGCTGCTGAAATCAAAGGGACCAAACCTGCCGGTAACACTGGTAATAAACAGACGACCACCGACTTCCGGGCAGGGAGGTTGTTGCAGAGAGTAAGTAACGCCCGTAGGTGCTTCGGACACTACGCTGACGGTATCAAAACTGCTGCAACCTGACTGCGGATGAATCACTTCCAGTACGTGGTCGCCGGCAACCTGGGTAAAAACCTGGCGGTTTTCCCCAACGATGGTTCCGGCCGGACTGTACCACCGGTACCTGGTACCGGCCAGGTTGGGCGTGGCATTTCCTGTAAGCAAGGTCCCCGAACCATCACAAACCAAGGTTTGGGCTGGCCCTGCCTCCGCCACCAGGGTAACACCATCAAGGGTGACCCGGACAACGGCGTTAGTCGTACATTTATTTACGGTGTCAGTAACGGTCACCCTGTAGGTCCCCGCCCGGTCTACGGTAGCTTCCAAATTAGTAAGGGGGCCGGTAAAGTTCCCGTCAGCGGTACTCCAGGCAAAACGGTTAGGACCGTTAGCGATGACCCCGATGGTAACCTCCGGGGTGCGGCAGTTGGCCGTTACCAGCGGCTGGGGCACACTGACCGTTGGGGGGGTCTCGTCAAGAACGACGGTGGTTTGGGCCGTTGCCGTACAACCATTGTCGCGCCGAATGGCGGTCACCTCGTAGGTGCCGGTAGTGGTAATACCAGCTAGCGTTGCCGCGCTACCCACTGTATTGCCGTTAAAGGTCCATTCGTAGTCGGCAGCAAGGGCCGGATCGGTAGCTGTTGCCACGAGGTCTACGGTTCTTTGGCCGCAATTCAAGGAATAAACCGCGGGAAGGTCGAGGATAAGCAGATCGCTGCTTTGCTCGATATCGATGGAATCGACGGCGGAACAACCGTTAGCCGCATCGGTAACCGTGACGTAGTACCTGCCCGGGGTGGTAACGTTCAGAATCCGGTTCGTTCCCAGGTCGGCGCCCATACGGTCCTGCCATTGATAATTAACGAGGTTTACGTTTTGCTGCGCCCGCAATTCCAGGGAGGTAAGGGTACAACTTAGGGTAGTGGCAGAAGCTGCAATATCGGCCAGGACCGTGCTGCGACGATCCTGGATGTTGAACGACTGGGTAATTTCACAACCGTTTTCATCCGTAACGGATAGGGTATATAAGCCTGCGGGGACCTCTCCCAGGATATTGCCGACGACACCATTACTCCAGGAATAACTGAGTTGGCCGGTCCCGCCGGAATACTGTGCAGAGGCATAGCCCAATTGTAAACAGGTTTCATCCCTGATGCTGTCCTGGCGCAGAACAATGGGGCTGGCCGGTTCGAGAATGGTAAAAAGGGTATCCCAGGAACAGGCAAATGCCGTACGGTCGGTTACGGTCAGGGCATAGGTGCCCGCCCGTAAACCGGTGACGCTCGGACCAGCCAGGCCTGCGTTATCCCAAGTAAACTGATAAGCCCCGTTGTTGCCATTTACGTTTAGTTGGATGGCACCCGTGGCTTCACCCTGGCACAACACATCCGTGACGTTTGAGGTAACGTTGAAAACGGCATCCGTGACGTTGGCAATCCCTCCGGCCTGTCCGGAACAACCATCTCCACCCTGCACGGCTATGAGTTGAACGATGGTGGCGGCGGTATAAGTAAGGGTCGTATCTCCGGAGGCGACAAGAGTCCGGTCCACCATGTTTTCCCGCACGGTGAAGGTAAACGGACCGGTACCGGTAAACAGTACGGGCACTGCTGCCGTAAACGGCGCGTTACAAACGGAATAATTCCCGGAGATTGCAGCACGGGTATTGCTGAAGGTGGTCGTAACGGTATCCCGGTAAGTAATACCGCAGGCATCCGTCACGAGTAGGGGGTAACGCGTAGTCCCGCCCAGCGTATTAACCTGGTAAATACTATCCAGTCCCGCCCCGTTATCCCAGTTAAAGTCGTAGGGGGCTGTACCTCCCGAAATTACCGGCCACATGGTCAGGGCTTCTCCCTGACAGTTAGCCCCGGAGTTGTCAACACTTCCCGCCAAAGGAGCCGGCGCAGCAATGAAGAAGGAGGTGTCCCGAAAACAGGTAGGGTCAGCAGCATCGGTTATCCGTAGGTTATAAGTTCCGGAGCTCAGTCCTGAACGGGAGGTAACGTCTCCGGGCAAGTCACTCCAGGAATAACGGACGGGGATATTGCTGACGTCACTGATGGAAATGCTGCCGGATGCATTCCCACTGCAGCGTTCGTTTTCTAACGAAAAAGTAAAGGCAAGTAGTGGGTCTATGACGGTCGCTCTGCCCGTGATCGTATCTCCCAAACACCCTGCTGAATTGCGGATACTCAGCACGGTGACCGTAGCCGGATAGTCGAAGAGGAGGTCGCTGCCACCTGCAGGCCTGACTAAGGTCAGGGGGTTGTTATTGCCGGCAGAGTCAATCTGAAGTTCAACCGTATAGGTGTCGGCCTCGCCACTGATCAGGAACGGCACGGAAACGGTGCCGGCTGTACACAAAGAGTACCGTCCGGACAGGTCAATACTGAAGTCCGGGAGGTCCAGCACGACCGAGTCCAGTACCGTTGTTCCACAGGAATCCGTTACAATTAAGGGGTAAGTAGTCGTACCTGGTTGAGTGACGATGGTTAGGAGGCTATCCGTGCCGGTGCTGTCCGGCCAGCTGAAAAGGTAGCTTCCCGTTCCACCGCTGACCACCGGAGCCAGGACGACGGTTTCACCGGGGCAGGTCGGGGCGGCATACTGAAAGGAGTCAATGGTCAGGGGAGGGGGGGCACTCAGGTCATACAGTACTGTCCGGCCACAACTCGGATCAATAACGGGAGCGATGGTTACCGAATAAATACCGGGAGGAAGCAGGTCCCTTGTTCCCGTCGTCGCGGTCGGATCATCAGACCAGGCAAAGGTGAAATTGTTGTTGCCATCTTGTGCGGTAATGCTGATGCTACCGGTGGATTGGTTGCAGGCAGGCTGTACCACCTGGTCCGTAAAAGCAATATTGGCAGACCTTACGTAGGCAGTATCCAGGGCCGTAACCCCGGAACATCCGTTCAAGTCCGTTAGCGCGGTTACAGTTATGGTGGCGTCTACCGTAAAAACGAAGACACTATCGTCGGTAATCAGGTAATTGGTTTCAGTAACGACCCCGCTGGAATCAACGTATAACGTAACGTTAAAGGGGCCGACTCCCTCTACTGCCACGGTCACCTCAGCCGTAGGGTCCGAACAAAGAGAAAAATCTCCGGTAACGCTGCCGGATAATTCAGGCGCCGTAATGTTTACCATCCCGGTTCCCATCAATCCGCAACCATCGGTAACGTTGACGACGATGGTGGTGTCCCGACCAGTTGCCGTGTAGATGATGCTGCTGGTATCCGCCAAGTCCGGCCACTCGTAAGTATAAACCCCGTTGCCACCCATCAGATTGGCGGTTAGTGAAATGTCCGTACCGACGCAGGCAGACTGGTCCATCCCCAGGTCTACGATCAGGTCGGCATTATCCTGGATATAGAAAGTATCGGCATTTTCACTACAGTCACAAGTGCCATCATAGCGAATGATAAAAGCTTCCAACCCTTCACCAAAATCATTGTCGGCAAGAATCGGAATACGGAGAGTCGCCGTCGTATCTCCGGCCGGAATAACGAAGGGAGATTCCGGGAGGACATAATCGGCCCCCGCCGTATTATCAGGGTCGGTAGCCCGTGTCGCTTCTCCCTCTGCTCCGAAGTAAGGAATTACGTTGTACTTAACGAATAGGGGGCGGTTGATGAAGGGTTCGTCGATGGTCCGGCGGGTAAATTTGATGGTAGCGGTATCACACCCTTCCACGGGCTGAAGGACCCCGATTTCCGCCGTAGTATTCGGTTCCGGTTTATTTACCAAACCGGCCAGGAAGGAGCCTGCTTCCAGGAGTACGCCACTATCACTGAGGGCATCTTCAGCGTCAACGACGACAATTTTCAAGGTGTGGCGGGCGCATGGTGTAACGGCCCCCCGTGCGGTCAGCACCGTGCTGAACCCATCGTAGCCGATGCCGGCCAGCCGGGCGGGCGGCGGCGGTGTATCCATGCAGGGATCGCCGAAAGCCGGCGTCGTATTGTTCAGGAAAAAAGCGGCGTCAGGGGACGTGGGATTAAGGGTGGCGGGGGAGACAATGTCGTTACTCAGGGGCAACCTGGCAATATTTTCCGTCGTCCCGTCCGGACCGGTAAGCAGAAAGCCGAAGGCATCATTGGATACGTTGCCGGCAAGGTTGGCACAGTACTGCTCGGAGAAGAATACGTAGTTAAAACTGATAGTGTCAGTTGTGGGGACGAAATCGAACTCAAGCACCACCAGGTCATAAATGTCTACGTTGGCCGGGACGAGTGCATCAGCGTCAGGATCGACGCCATTCATGGGGGTGAAAAAATCCACGGGGCCGTTTTGCGAAGCACTGGGTGTGTTCGGACCTACCGCATCCTGTACCCAGCCGGTCGTTACGATGATTCCGGAGTCAATTCCGACGGTGGGGGTGCCGTTTCTGAAGACGCCGGTCTGACCGAGGAAACTACCGTCGGCACGACTACGCCTGCCCCCCAGAATGTTCCCCGGAAACAAGGCAAAACAAGTGTCTTTCCTGAATACAGTGTTCAGCAAAAAATCGATATCGTTGTTTTCCTCAATCTCAATGGTGTCGCCCACTGACTTGCCATCCTGCGGAGCAATTGGTGCCCGGCGGTTTTTGACCACCACGATGCCGAGATTAGGCATTTTGGGGGCTACCTTGTTCAGACAAAAGGACACCACGCCGGCAGCTGCCGTGCCGGTGAGGTAAACATTCGTATGCTCAGTAAAGGTCGCCGGCAAATTACCAAAATGAACCGGAGGGTTGTCCGTATCCTGCACGAGGTATACCTCATATCTGTCGCCAGGCATCAAGCCTTTCAGGTCCACCCGGAGCTCCTCTTCCTGGCCAAAATTAACCTGGTGGGTCACCATCTTGGTCGTAACGGGTAAAGATACCTCCGCACTTTGGCCGTACAGGCCTCCGGTGAAAATCACCCAAAGCGGCAGGAGTACATACAAGTAAATGTTCATGTTCATGTGCTTGTTCCGGCAGGTCGTGGGATAAGACGATAAAAGGGGGTAAAAGTCAGGCTTTTACGAAAATGTCTGCCTTACTTAAAATTCAATCTGAAGAGGATGCAAATATACGGGCTATTACCGGGGCTGGTCATTGCCTGGTGGATAGCATGTGTATGACAATTTACGCAACTGGTACGAGGAGGGCAATTATCCTCGTTGCGGCAGGCGGACCTGCTGCCCTTAGCACAGCCCGTATTTGAGTGTTGGCTGTAAATCTCGTTATCCGTACGTGGATAACACTGTATAAGTTTCAGGCGCCTACCTCAACCAGTTTGACTTAGGTATAACGACCGAACCCCTGATTATTGCCTGGCGAAGGACAAGCATAAGCGGTTGTCCCCCGCATTTACCCCTTCTTCTTTTCCCGCAGTCGTAC
>JAUIIF010000793.1 GCA_030431945.1 Bacteroidia bacterium
GTCGTAATCTTCAGCCACCGAAATCCGGATGGCGATGCCGTAGGCTCCAGCCTGGGGTTATCCCATTATTTACGCAGCCAGGGCCACCAGGTTCGCATTGTTTTACCTTCTGACTACCCTGACTTCTTAGCGTTTTTACCCGAAGTAAGTGACATCCTGATTTACGACGATGAGACGGAGGAATCACGCTCCGCCATCGACCGGGCCAATCTCTTCTTCATTCTCGATTTCAACTCTTTTGACCGAATCGACAAGGTAGCGGAAGGTCTGGATAAGGATAAGCGGCCTAAGATCATGATCGATCACCACCTATTCCCCGAGCCGGTAGCTGATTACATGTTCAGTGACCCCTCTTCCAGCTCTACCTGCGAAATGGTCTACAAGTTTATTGCCGACCTCGGGCACGCCGGCTGGGTAACCAAGGAGGTCGCAGACTGCCTGTACACGGGAATAGTAACGGATACCGGTGGTTTTAAATACGCTACCTCTCCGGCACTTTTCCGCACGGTGGCAAAGCTGCTGGAAGCCGGTGCTGATGATTATAAAATCCAGGATAACATCTGGAACAGCATGACCGAAAAGCAGCTGCGGCTGCTGGGCCACTGCCTGATCAACCAGATGGAAATCATTCCGGAGTTACGGACGGGGATCATCTGGCTAACCAAGGAAGATTACAAGCACTTCGACATCCAACGCGGAGATACTGAAGGCATCGTCAACTACGTTTTACGCATGCCCGGCATGATGATTGCTGCCTTCATCCACGAACAACCCACCATTGTTAAAATGTCCCTGCGCTCCAAAGGAGCAATGGACGTACAACAGATCTGTAAATCCCACTTCCGTGGCGGTGGTCATAAAAATGCAGCTGGCGGTGCCAGCTTTGCCCCTTTGGGTAGCACCATCAATAAGTTCAAGAAATTGTTACCTGACTACGCCGCCGAAATCGAAGCGGCTTACCACGAATTCAACAACCAATAATTATGCGATTTATTCTTTTCCTGCTGGCTACCAGCTCGCTATTCTACGCCTGTGGCTCGGAAAGCGGTGGAGCTATGCAAACCACTGAAATCGGCAACCGCTACCAGCTTTTTACAGCCAACGGTGCTGGCGAAAAAGTTCAGCCAGGCGATTTCGTTTACTTCCACGCTGCCATGCGTACTGAAGGTGATAGTGTCTTATTTTCTACCCGCGACGGGGGGGAAGCTAACCTGCCCGTTGTTCAGGCGCCTGAACTGACGGCCTCTAAGGATGAGATCGGACCGGTCGAAGACGTCGTCCGCCAGATGCGCGTTGGAGACAGCGCCGTGGTACGCGTCAACATCGAAGAATTCCCCAGCAAACCACCCGGCATGGAGATGGATACGGTCGTGATCTACGACGTCATCGTCACCGAGATTGTTTCTGAAGAAGAGTTCACCGCCCGCCAGGAGGTCCTGCAGCAGGAGGCCGAAGAGAAGAAACAGGTCGTTATCGCCCGCGGCGAAGAGCGTCGCCAGTTCGCCACCCAAGTCGTGAAAGATTACCAGGCGGGAAAACTGGATGACCAAATCAAGGTCACCGAATCCGGCCTGAAATACATCATTCACGAAGAAGGTAGTGGCACCGAGGCGGAACCCGGCCGTGGAGTCGTCGTGCAGTACATCGGACAACTCGTCTCTGATGCCAGCATTTTTGACCAGTCCTTTATCCGGGGCGAAGGAATCCCCTTCCAGCTGGGTACGGGTCGTGTTATCCGTGGCTGGGACGAAGGTATCGACCTGCTCAAAGAAGGTGACCAGGCGACTTTCTTTATCCCCTCTGAATTGGGGTACGGAGCCCAAGGCACCCCCGACGGCAGCATCCCCGGAGGTGCGGAGCTGGCATTTTACGTAGAGCTGGAGGAGGTACAGTAACCTCCGGCCATGCAGCTATACCTAAGCCGGAGTGGTTTGGGACAATTTGCGCGTAGCTAGCGTGGTTGCTGATGAGGCAAAAAACGTAGGCGAAGCCTTAGCTTCGGCGAGGCTT